>SHYW01000068.1 GCA_009692615.1 Deltaproteobacteria bacterium
GTCTGCAAAGCGAAATGAGTCACCGTGCCGAGCCGGCTCACGCCGATCTTTTTACCCGCCATATCTTCGGGCCGCTTGATTTCGGCCTTAACCATGATCGATTGAGTGAAGCGCGGCACCATCGAGGTGATGTGAATGATGTCGCCGCCTTTGAGAACATTGGCGATGATCGCCGGTCCGCCCGAGCCGGAAAAATCCGCCGCCCCCGACAGCATCGACTGTACGAGAAGCGCCGATGCGCCGATGAAGACGGGGTCGAAATCGATGCCATGCCGTTCGGCGATGCGCGCCTCCTTGGCCACAAGCCAAGGCAAAACGTTGATGCCGATGGGCGAGAAAGGAAATGGAACTTTCTTCAGTGCCTGCGCCCAAGAGAGCGAAGGAACCAGCGTGACCAGCATAAGAGCAACGGCAACTGCGCTTCGGCCGTTTCGCAAAAAACTCGGAAAATTAAGCGAGCGTTTCATCTCGGATTCTCCTTGGTTACGGTTGCCGGTTTAGTACAATCGCTACTCCGCTGTCAATGCGCGGTGATTCTACAATAAATACCGAGAGCACCTCGGTCTACCGACTCACGCGATTTTCAGATGCTTGGCAAAAAAACCAAAGGTCCGCGGCCAAGATGCGTTCGCGGCGTGCAAGCGGTACCCAGCTGATCCGAAATTGGCAAAGGCATGCGCCGCGTTGGCGTAGGAGTGAAATTCGTGGGGCTTGCCGAGCCGAGTCATCTCGGCGTCGAGCTTGCCCATGTCCGCCGGTGAGGGATTTTTGTCGTCTTCGCCGAAGTGGCCCATGATCGGGCAGTGAATTTGCGCCGTGCGTTCAAACGGCGAAGGGCCATCGCCCCACGGCGAAAACGTATCGCCGCCGTAGTACATCACCCCAGCTTTGATGTCCGGATTGAGCGCCGACATCAGATAGACGGCCCGCCCACCCATGCAGAAGCCGACGATACCGATACGCGCGGGATCGACCGCACTATGCGACTTGAGAAAATCAACGGTGGCGTTTACGTCCGCGATCACCGTTGCATCGGTCAAACGCATGCGTCGCGTCGGCGCATCGTCTATACAATCCGCCGGATCGCGATGATAAAGATCCGGCGCCGCCGCAACGAGGCCTTCACGCGCGACCAGCTGTGAGAATTCGACAAAGTCATCGACGCCAGTCTGCCCCTGCACGACAACGATGCCGGGAACCCTACCCAACCCATCAGGCGCGCTCACGTAAGTACGCATGTCTCCACCGCCGGCTTTGATATTTTCCCAAGAAGCAGCCACAACGAACCTCCACGGCTAAGCAGTAAAATCTAAAACCAAGCCCGGCGAATTCCGATCTTATTTTTTGCGTCCTTTGCGTTCTTTGCGGTTAAATACTCCGAGTCCGATTTCATCCGCGCCCCGCAAACACTTCTCCCGCCCGCACAGTCCACTTGGCGGCGATGCGCTGCTTGTGCAGCTTCTCGCCGCCGACCGAATCGCGCAACGTTACCGCGTCGTCGACGATCTGCAGCACGGCGATGTCCGCTTCGCGGCCGACTTCGAGACTGCCGATGCGATCTTGCCAGCCGACCGCTTTGGCCGCGACGACGGTGCAGCTGGCGATGATCTTCTCAATGCTCAGTCCCATGGGAATAAATTTCGTCAGCGTCGTCGGCAGATCGCCGACGATGCCGAACCCCGGCTGCTTCATCTTGCCGTGCAGGTCGGAGCTGATGATGTCGGGAATAATCCCTTCGCCCATGGCGCGCTCGACTAGATCGAAATCGAAATGGCCGCTGGCGTGGCCGACGTCGAAGATCACGCCGCGCTCTTTGGCCTTGCGAACGAGCGGCAGCAATTGGCCTTTGTCGTCGAGGATCGACGGCTTCTGCGGCGTGTAGCAGTGGGTGATGATGTCGCCGGGGCGCAGCGTATCGGCGATCTCGTCCATACCGATCGCCGTACTGCCGACATGCACCATGATCGGCGTCCCCGACGCTTCGCCGGCCTTGATCGCCAAGCGTAGCGCCTCGCGGCTGTTTTCGCCGATGGATTTTTTGTGCAAGCGCACTTTGATGCCGACGCCGATGTCGCGGTTATCGATCACCGCCTGCGCCGAGCCATCGCGATCGGCGAAGCCAAGATTGAGCAGCTCGCCTGGTTCGTTGAACACTCCATGCTGCGCCAAAGCGACAAAGCCGATCATGCGCGTCTTCGAGCGCTCGTAGACCAATTTGCGAAAACCGAGCAAGTTGATCGGCCCCGCCGAACCGGCATCGAGCGCCGTCGTCACACCGGTGGCGAGACAAACCGCATCGAGATCGCAGCCATAAGGATTGACGCCCCAATAACTGTGCACATGAAAGTCGATCAATCCCGGCGTCACGTAGCAGCCGGTGACATCGATGACGCGCCCCACGTTCGTGCGCGGAATATTCGATTCGATCGCCGCGACCCGATCGCCCTTGACGCCGACGTCAAGCTTCGCGTTGACCTTGGTCGCCGGATTGAGCACCGTGCCCCCGGTTAATAGTAAATCGTATGTATCAGCCATTAATTTCTCGCAGTTGAAGTTTGTCCAATCTCGCCAGGTTGCTTCTCTTCCTCCGACTTCCGACCTCCTTCCCCCTTGCGGGGAAGGAATGAGGAAGGGGGTACACTCGATTAAGTCGGATCACCCCTATCCTAGACTTCCCCCCGTCAAGGGGGAAGGAACCGGACTAATCCACATCCAGACCGTAAAACTTCGCCGGATTGTAAGTCAAAATTTTATCGATGATCCGCGGATCGATGTCGCTGGTTTCTTTCAACTTCGCCAAAGCGAGCAGCTCGCTGGCGTTGTCGGCGTGGCCGTAGTCGGAGCCGATCATCAAACAATTCTCGCCGGCGTACTTGAGCACGTAGGGCAGATCGTCGTCGGTCTGACAGGCGACGAACAGTTGGTCGCTGCCGGAGAGCACGTCGGGCCGCGCTTTTTTGCCTTCGAGCTTGGGGAAGCGCAGATTCAAATCGTGCACCAGATACGGCACCCACTGCGCCGCGACCTCGATGGCGCCGACGCGCAGCTTGGGAAATTTCTCTAAAATGCCGCTCAAAATCATCGAGTGAAAGCCGCCGATGACGATCAACTTGGCGACGCGAAACGGTTCGGCGCCGAGCATGTCGTTGACGGTGAAGTTGCCGATGCCGGAATGAATCCCGATGGCCATATTCAAACGGCTCGCCTCTTCGTACAACGGAAAGAAATAAGGATCGTGCAGGGTGTGATGAGTTTCGATGCCGCGGATGAACACGGCGCAGGCGCCGTTGCCCTTAGACCAGCGTAGTTCATCCAGCGCCGCGTCCATGGTCAAGAGCGGCAACTGCACCGCCCAGCGCATGCGTTTCTTATCCTTCGACCAGATATCCGCCATCCAGCGATTGTAGGACTTGCACAACGCCAGCTCGATGCGCGGATTGTCGGTAACAGGACGCAAGAACAAGGTCGGGTAGAGCACTTGGATGCCGGTGCCGATTTCGTCCATATGCTTCAAGCGCGAGTCGATGTTAGCCATCTCACGCGATTCTTTGGAAGTGTCCTGGCCGATGTTATCGCGCCCGCCGATCAAGCGCCCGCCGATGATCCAGAAATTACTCTTCTTGCCGGTCGGCATGTCGACGGCGATCGGCACCGGCCGGTAACGCTTGTCGTCCCCTTCTAAATAATCCCAAGTCTTCTCGCACTCGATCACATGCGCGTCAGCATCGATACTTAACACCTGCAACCTCCGTTAAAAAATCCGAAATTCGAAGCACGAAGTCCGAAACAAACCGCCGCCAAATAAACCCAAACCAGAAGAAAATCCAAAACGCTGGATCCGCCGGAAGCTTATTTTGAATTTTACCCATTTTGATCATTTGAATTTGTTTCGGATTTCGGATTTCGTGCTTCGAATTTTTGTATTTTATATCCCATAGAGCGCCGACGGATTGTCCTGCAAGATTTTGTCGATCACCCGCCCGTTGATTTTTCCATCCGTGCGCAGCTTGCGCAGGGCTTCGATCTCGGCGGCGTTGTCCGCGTGGCCGTAGTCGGTACCGATAACTAAATTATCTTCGCCGGCGTAACGCAGCACTTGATCGAGATCGTCGTCAGTCTGGCAGGTGACGTAAACCCGATTCTCTTTCAAAATATTTTCTGGGAACGCGCGGCCACGCCGGGCGAAACGCCGCGACAGATCGTGCAGCGCGTAGGGAATCCACTGCGCGCTGACTTCGATAATGCCAAACTTGAGCTTCGGGAAGCGCTGCGGGATGGCGTGAAACACCAGCGAATGAAACGCGCCGATAACCGCGAGTTTAAACTTAGTGAAACCCGGATCGTCGGCGAAAAAATCGTAGGTGGTAAACGCGCCGTTGGCCGAGTGCACGCAGATCGGCAAATCCAGCGCGCTCGCTTGTTCGTACAAAGAAAAAAAGTAAGGATCGCTGAGACTGCGCTCGCACTCCAGGCCGCGCATGTAGACGCCGCAAGCGCCGTTCTCCTTGCCGAACTTCAATTCCTCCGCCAGATGCTCCTGGCTTTGTAGCGGCGGCACCAGTACCCAGCGAAACCGGTCCGGCTGTTTCTTGACGATGTCCGCCATCCAGCGGTTGTAACTACGCGACACCGCCAGATCGACATCCGGCCGCCGGCTCACCGGCGTGATGAAGAACGTCGGATAGATGACTTGAAAGTCAATGCCGAGTTCATCCATATGTTTGATCCGCGCGGAGAGATCGCTCATCTCCCGCGACGCCACCGGCAGATCGCGGCCGACATTGTTGCGCGGAATCACCCGGCCATCGACCATCCAATAATCGAACGGGTCTTTAACACTGGTCGCGCCGACAATCTTCGGTCGAAACCCCTTCTCCGACTCCAACATGTAATCCCAAGTCGACTCGTTCTCGATCACATGGGCATCCGCATCGATAACTTTCATCTAAGTTCTCCTACTCACGCCTCGTGTCTCAAGCCTCGCGCCTTTTTCAGCCGTCGCGTACCGCCTCATCGACCAGCTTGCCGTTCTCGTAGGCGAAGCATTTACCGCTCTGCACCATCGGCAACTGTGCGCACAGCACGAACCCCGTACCCAACACATCCGGGCCGGGTAAACGTTGAATCGCTTCGGCCGGCGCGGTCTCCGTCGCGATCGGCACGCGCGGTGAAAAGGTCACGATGCAAACGTTGGCATCGCGCACTTCTTCGGCGACGTAGCGCGAGAATGTGCGGATACCATCTTTGGTGACCATATAAGTCCCGGCACCGCCCGGCTTCACGCCGCCGCCGCCGTAGAGATTGATGATGTGACCGGTCTTTCGTTTCACCATATGCGGGATCGCATGCTTGGTGCCAAAAAAAGTTCCGTACAAGTTGGTCTTCACCACCCGATCCCAAAACTCCAAAGGCATATCGGCGATCAGCGGCCAACGCGGAATGTTCCAGGCGAAGTGCGGCACGATCGCGGCATTATTCATCATCACGTCGATCTGACCGAAGCGGCCAATCACTTGGTCGATCAGTTTCTTGACGCTATCTTCCTCGCGCATATCGGTATGAATCGCTAGAGTTTCCGTCAGCGCACTCAACTCGGCAGCCGTCTTCTTCGCCAAGTCAGCGTTGAAGTCCGCGATCACCACTTTCGCCTTCTCTTTGGCAAACGTCATCGCCGCATGTTTGCCGATGCCTTGGCCGCTGCCAGTAATCACCACGACTTTGTTTTCCAGCACGATCAACCTCCGAAACTTTGACTATATTATGAGCGAATATCGCAATCCCACCGCCGATTCAAACCGGATTCCGCAAACCAACATCGGTTTCACCACGAAGGCACGAAGGCCACGAAGGTTTCGGATAATTGAGTTTCCGAACTTCGTGATCTTCGTGTCCTTCGTGGTGAATAGTTTCCGACTCAAAAACCGCGGCACACGGGAACTAACGCTGCACGCCGTACAACCGATCGATGAAGCCACTTTCGTCCAGCTTGCCCACGAACCGCGCATCAACCAAATCCTCCACCTTGAGCGCGGCGATCTTAGGATTCTGCTGCGCCATCAAGCGTTGCGCGCTACGCAAGCCATCGAGCGACGGATAGGGTTTCCGGTTGAGCGTCGAAACATGGTCTTGATAGCCATCTTCTGCAACAGCCGGATCGCTGATGCGGAGATGCTTCATGAGAATTTTCAACGTCACGGCTTTGTTCGCCGGCAATTGCACGAAGGCCAAACTCTCGGTCAACGCAGCGACAATTTTCTCAATCGTCGCCGGCTGCTGAGCGAGATAATTTCGCGTCACACCGACGCCGAGTCCAGGAAAGCTGGCGTTGGTTTTCGCTAGATCGACGAGCTGCGAAAAACCTTTACTGGTGAGCCTACGGCTGAGCGGCGGATCGAGCACCGCGGCATCGATGCGGCCGGCTTCGAGCGAATGACCGATAGTCACCGGATCGCCGATGGGAAGAAAAGTAATGTTGTCGCGTTTCGGTTCGAGACTTAATTGCTCCAACGCCAGCATCGCGTACATCCAGGTGCTGCCGACGATGCTCTGCACGCCGAAGCGCTTGCCGCGCAGATCGGCGGCACTTTTGATTTGCGGACTGGCGATCAATTTCCAGCCGACGCGGCTCGATATCGATGTCAGCATCTTAACATCGACGCCTTGCGCCGCCGCGCCGAGGACTGAAACGCCGGAGGTAAAGGCCAACTGAATTTCACCGGTGAGCAAACTTGCGACTAAGGTGGAACCGCCGCGGATCAAGATCAGCTGCGCGTCGATGCCGTGCTTGGCGAAAATCCCTTGCTCCTGCGCCGCCCAGACGCTGAGCATGCTGCTGCTCACCGACGCCGCGCCGATGTTCACGCGCAGCGGCGCCGCCGCGGCGGATACCATTGCTGGAATGAGCCAGGCGAGCGCGACAGTAAGGCAGCGAGAGAAAAAAACCATGGCATGGTTATACGGGCCGGCTATTCGCCCATCACTTTTTTCATGAGCGCGATCACTTCCGCGGGCTGACTCATCACTTCCTTGGCCAGCGCTTCCACGTCATCGCCGTGAATCAATTCGGGTTCGAAATTTTGCTTTTTCGCCTCGGCGATAAATTCCGGACTGGTCAGCGCCTTGGCGTACGCGGCGCGTAACGTCTTTACATATTCGAGCGGCGTGCCCGGCGAGGCGAGCATCGGCGCGCCGCCGAACTCTCCAGAGCCCGACATCACCGCTACCAAGCGGCGATTGATTTCGCTGGTCTTGTACTGCTCCATGAGCTCGGTAAAAAGCGGCGTGTCCGGCAAGCGCGGGTCGCGTTTTTTACCGCCTTGCACCAGGACGCGCACCTGATTTTTGCTCCGCCAGGTATGAAACGGTTCGCGGCCAAAAAATACTTGGATGGTAAACGCGCGGCAATGCACTTCGCCGCGCTCGACGGCGAGTTCGATATCGGCGCCGCCCTGATAACCGGTGACCAATTGGAATTTCGCGCCGATGGTCAGCTCGAGCAGCTTGGGATAAAAATAGCCGGTGTTGCCCGTGCCGGTGACACCGCACCTGGGCGGTTCCTTCGCCTTGATGACATCGCTAATGGTTTTGTACGGCGTGTTCGCCCACATGTAGAGCAACGAACTGGTCGGCGTAGTGCTGCCGATCCAAGTGAGCTTGGCCCAGTCGAACTGCACTTCCTTCTTTTTTTGCAGCTGCTCGAAATACAGCGCCGCGTTGATCACGCCGACGGTCAGACCATCCGGCTTCGCGACACCGTAGATATAGTTAGTCGCCGTCATCGAACCGGCGCCGGACATGATTTGCACCACCGTAGCCGGATTGCCGGGAATATGTTTGGTCAGCTGCGGCGCGATCATCCGCGCCCAGATATCGTGGGCGCTGCCGGCCGGATAGCCGACGATGACGCGAATCGACTTACCGTGAAAGTAGGGTGTCTGTGCCGAAGCGTAATCGGTGAGACATAGCGCGAGCGCAAAGAGCAATCCGAGTCTTTTCATTAACCCCTCCGGCGGCAAATCATGAACCGAGATAGCGCCAAGTCGCCGCTGCTCGAAACCATAGGCAGAACGTGATTGACCGTCAAGCGGAAATAATTCAAAATGCTACTTATGATTACTGGTTTAAATATTTTTGCGCCCATCGCCGATCCCAATTCATATGCATTGACTCGACGAAAGTTAAATAATTGGAACCCTTCGAGCCGAAATCACCGATCCGCAGACCTCTCATTGCGCCAGCAGCGCGGTTTTTCCTTGGTCGAGATTCTCATCGTCATCGCCATCGTTAGCCTATTAGCCGCCATCGGCATACCGCAGTTCATCACCTACCGCAGCAAAGGCATCGACGCGCAGATGAAATCGGATCTGCGCAACGCCGCGGTCGCGGTGGAAAGTTATTTCGCAAAGAACGGCGTCTATCCTTCATCCACAGCGGTGATCGCCGTCAATGGCTTCCAAGGCACCCAAGGAGTAACGCTTTCATTGAGCAACATCACCGCCAACTCTTACCAACTCAGCGCCACCACATCCGGCGGTAGCCAAGCCAGTTTCAGCTTCGATAGCACCAGCGGCGCCATTCAGTAGGCTGAGCCGGGCGTCGGCATCAACTTGCGCGCTGCTTAAACATTGACAGTAATGCTTGGCATCTCGTAATCTGCGGCAACGATTGGATAGCCGCATTAAAACGATTCTTTCATACATTTTTATCTCGGTCGCCCTGCTCACCGGCGCCATTTCCTGCAGCGATATCAAGCATCATGGCGATGCTGAAAGCGCCGCCGGCGACGCCGCGTGGATTTCCCTCGCCGTCGAAAACGGCGAACCCTCCGGCCCGTTAAGTTTAATCGCCGGACAGGAATATGTCTTCGATCGCATCACGCTGGCGGTGGACAACCGCAATGTAGTCGACAACCGCGCCGCCCTCGAATGGCTGACCAAGCAATCGAGTTTCTCTGAGTTGAATTGGGACGGCGTGCGCGAAACGCGCGCCCACTGGCGCAACTTTCGCGAGAGTCGTAGCGCCGCCGATGTCTACGCTCATGTCTTCGAAGGCGCCAAGTGGATGAACGAGGTCAACGGCATGGAACTATCCGTGCGCGACGCCAAAGGCGTCGTACTCGGCGCGCCGCTGCGATTCACGCAGCAAGATTTTCTCAATCAGTTGAAGCAGCAAGATTTCGATATGATCAAGGCCGAGTTCCGCTACGAGAACTTCGCGCGCCATAAAGACCGCAGCTCGGCAAAGATCAAGCGCGCCGTCGCCAAGATCGTCTTCGCCGTGCAAACCAATCTCTCCAAGCGCCTGGCGATCCCAGCGAATGCACACTCGCTGCGCCTAGTGTGGGACAAAAAACCGCGCGAGCCTTACGATTTCCCGATTCGCTTGGTGCAATCACCGTACAACTACGGCGGCCGTCTCGAAGTAAAACTCGAGCCGGACAAGCCGGTCTATTTTCCCGGCGATACCATTCGCGCCACGTTTACTCTACGCGACCAGAAAGGCGTGCCGTTGAAATTTTCCGAGTTCGATCAAAACGGCATCCGCCAACTTAACATCCATCTCGACGGCCCGGTGCAAGACCCGACTTATTATCATGAAGAATGGCTGAGCGAGTTTCGCGTGCGCTACGCTTATCATGTGCGCGCACCCGCGTTGGGCTTCGGCACGGCGACGGAATCCACCAACACCGCGCTCAAAGGACCGCCCCTCGATGCCGACGGCGCGAGCATCGTCGTCGACCTGCATGTGCCGCAAAATTTGCCCAAAGACAAGTTCGGCAGCTTTGAGATCGGCGCCACCGCCTGGCGCAACTACGCCAGTCAATCCTGGATCGCCCGTCTGGATAAACATATTCAAGTCGGCCAAAAGGAGCCTACTGAATTCGAACGGTTCGGCTGCAAGAATTGTCATGCGCCGAACACGCCGATGGAGCTGGGATTATTAATTCCACCCATGGTCGGCGTGCAAAAATTAACTCTCGACAGTATCGAAAGCTGCGTCCTGTGCCACGACAACAGCCGCAACGGCTCGCGCCGCCTCGATAAGTACCTGCATCTAATTCACATGAACCGCGACAAGTTTCCGGTCGCGAAAAACAATTGCGCGGTCTGTCATCTCACCGCCGACAGTATCAAAAAAGTCCACTTCGAGGTCTGCTCCAACTGCCACGAGAGTTTACACCGGAACAATCAGCCGAAGTACACCGACGCCCAGTGCCAGAATTGCCACCAAGATTATAACCAAGGCCATATCGGGCCGGTGGCGCGGCGGTAAGAGAGGAATTAGCAGCGAAGTGAGTTAATGAATCAGCAGCCCCTCGATACGCGCTGCGTGCTACTCGGGGAATCGGATTTACCATAGCCGTCGTCCCAAGTAGCGCCCGTTAGGGCGCGTAGCGAGGGATTAGATAATGAGGAGAGACAAAATGATCCAAGAAATCGTCATCCAACATGTGCAACCGGAGAAACGCGACGAGTACATCAAAGTGTTCGGCGAGATTTTGACCAAAGCGAATTACGGAGGTTCCCATGGCATCAAGTTTTTCACCAGCATCGAAGATCCCAGCCGGGTGATCCTGATGATCGAGTGGGACAGCGTCGAAGCCCACACCCAACATCGCGGCACGCCGACGCACAACGCCATGCGCGAGGCGACGGCAAAGTATCAAACCGCCAAAAGCGAAGGCGCGCATTTTTTGCAGCATCAAATAAAGTAGCAAGCCGTGTTCGTGGTTCGTGATCGTGAAATCCTAAAGCACGATCACGATCACGGAAAACTTGAGGCCAAACGATCAATCCGCATTACCTCGCGAAACCTCAACGAAGCTAGGAAACACCTCACGCGTCCGACGACACGATCACGTCCTCAGGTATCCGCTGCACCCGGCATTCGTGATTGTCCCGACCGATCTTTTCGCAGGCTTCTTTCTCGGAGGCCGCGTCTTCGATCGAAAAGTTCTCAGTGCCGATATACCAGATTCTAAAATTAGCCATGGTCTTATCCCCTTCTAGCCAAGGCGTTTCGTGCCTTTCGTAACTTAGACGTTGGCACCGGGAAAACAGTTGCTAAGACCGACTGAAGCCTGCGAACCTTGTATTTTGTCCAGCGTTGACCTACTTGTTCCGTTGTATTCTTCCACAGGAACGAACCATGGACCAATCTGAAAATGACATGATAACCCGGGTTGGACCGGGCACGCCGGCCGGCGAGACGTTGCGCCGCTATTGGCTGCCGATCAGTTTTTCCCACGAAATAAAATCGGACGCACCGAAAATCGTGCGCAGGCTGGCGGAAGATCTTTTACTGTTTCGCGACGAGCATGGCCGCGTCGGCTTGACCGAACCAACCTGTCCGCACCGCGGCACTTCATTGGAATACGGCTGGGTCGAAGCCGGCGGCATTCGCTGCTGCTATCACGGCTGGGTATTCGATGTGAACGGCCGCTGCATTGAGCAGCCCGGCGAACCGGCGGAGAGTAATTTCAAAGACAAGATTCGGCTCAAAGCCTATCCCATTCGAGAGGTGGGCGGCCTGATCTTCGCTTACATGGGGCCGGGCGAGCCGCCGCCGTTTCCGCGCTACGACTTTCTCTTTCGTCAGGATGGCGAGCGCACCTACGACGGCTATGTCCGCGAGTGCAATTTTTTGAATCAGCTCGACAACTGTCTCGATCCGGTGCACGCCACGATCCTGCACGGCCGTGAAATCAACGGCGCCAGGGAAAATCCCGAACGCGCCGAAACCCCGGAGTTCGAAGTGCTCGCCGACGATTTGTTCGCCAGCTATGTGGCGAGGCGCCAAGGTCCGGTGGCCGGCAAGGAGTGGCATCGCGAGGTTTCTTACACGCCGCCGGTGCTGGTCATTCATGACGGCGGCTCGACGCCCGACGATGCCAACGGTTATTTCGCCGATGTCGCCTGGCGCGTGCCGGTGGATGACTACAGCACGCAATCGTTCATTCTAAAATTCTTTCCATTTAAAAATGGCCAGTCCACCATTCGGCCCAAACGAAAATCCTCCCGGCCGGTGCCGCTCATGCGCGGCACACAGATGAAATTCGACATGACCACCGTCAACGGCCAAGACGCCGCGGCGCAGATCGGCCAGGGGCGCATCGCCGACCGCGCCGCCGAACATTTGGGCTACTCCGACCGCGGCGTCATTCAAGTGCGTAAGCTCTGGCTGTCGGCGATCCAAGCGGTCCTGCGCGCCGAAGATCCGCCAGGCATCCTGCGCGATCTTAAAGAATCTGAGTTGCTTCATTTCGACGTGGTCGGCTCCGGCCGGCTGGTCGACAAAGGTGAGATGGCCGACCATCTACCGCGGGTGGTGCGGATCTAATCGCGAAACAGTGGCGCGAAATGACACGCGGCAAAAATTTCATCCTGCGCGGCGCAATCTTCATTGCGCTGCTCGCCGCAAATGCAAATTTGTATTCCGCTCAAGCACCGGCCAAATGGCAAACCGACTGGCAAGCAATTCAGCGCGCCGCCGACAAAGAAGGTCGGCTGGCGATCTACGGTCCCGCCGGCACCGGTCAGCAAAAACTCTACACCGAAGTTTTTCAGCAAGCGTTTCCGAAAATCAAAGTAAACTACACGCCGGGCCGAATCAGCGAAATCATTTCGCGCATCATGGCCGAACAGCGCGGCGGCGTTCGCCAAGCCGATCTGGTGCTCGGCGGCACTGACATCTTGCTCGGCACGTTAAAAGACAAAGGCTTACTCCAACCGATTCGCCCCGCCCTCGTGCTGCCCGAAGTCCTCGACGGCAGCGGCTGGTACAAAGGCAAACTCTGGTTCGCCGACAACGAAGAGCGATTTATTCCGATGTGGCGTGCCGTGCCCTACACCGCCGCGTGCATCAATACGAATTTGGTGAAGCCCAATGAATTGAAAAGTTACTGGGATCTGTTGCAGCCCAAATGGAAAGGCAAAATCGTCTCACAAGATTTGCGCCTCGGCAGCGCGCGCAACCAGATGTACACCGTCTACCAGCGCAAAGACTTGGGCGCGGAATATCTCAAACGCTTACTTGGAGAAATGGAGCTGACGTTTTCGCGCAACCTGCCGCAGATCGCCGACTGGCTCGCCAGCGGCAAATACGCCATCTCCATCGGCGGCGTCGACTGCGACGACCTGGCGATTAAGGGCCTGCCCGTGCTGCCGATCCATTTCGAAGGCATCGCCGCCGTCGGCGCCGGCACCGATCCGGCTTCTTGGCTCGCCACCTCCGCCCATCCCAACGCCGCCAAAGTTTTTTTGAATTGGATTTTGAGCCGCGACGGCCAAGTCAATTTTCAAAAACTTACCCGCGAGAACTCGCTGCGCGTCGACATCGCCAAAGAAGGCGTCGTCAACCCGTACTTCATCCTCGACCCCAAGCGCGAATATCTCTTCACCGGCCTGGAAGAACACAAAGACAAGATCAACGAGTTCCCTCCCTGGTTGGAATCGCTGATCGCGAAAAAATAATTGCACGTTTCCTAAATTGTAGGGGCGGACCTACGTGTCCGCCCTCCGGACGGGCGCACACATAGGTGCGCCCCTACGTGGAATTGGTCGGTAATTTATTTTTGTGCCCTTTGCGTTCTTTGCGGCCATTTCTCCCTTGAGTCTCAGCACCGATTCGCATAGTTTTGCAATCAATCGACTGCGCATCGAAAAAATCAGGAGGGTTTCGCGATGACTATTTCCGCCGACGAAAAACTCACGGTGTTAAATCCGGTTGGCTATCCGCCCAAGATCACGCCCAAAGCGCTGGCGCCGCGGCTGGAAAGTTTGGACGGCAAGACCGTCTATCTGGTCGATCCGCGCTTCGACGACTCGGGGTTGTTTCTGCGCCAGGTACAAAGTTGGTTCGCCGACCACATGCCGACGGTTAAAACTAAGTTCGTCGAGATGAACAACGTCTACACCAAGGACGATCCGAAAACTTGGGAGAAGATCAAAGCCGACGGCGACGCCGCCATCATCGGTGTCGGCCATTGAAGCACCTGCGCGCCGGCGGTCGCCGCGCATGCCATGACGTTGGATAATAAATACGGCGTGCCCACCGTGGCGCTGCACACCCACGTATTTGAAAAAGTCGTCGAGTCGGTGAACCGCGTGCACGGTATGCCGCGGGCGCCGCGCGCCTTCGTGCCCCAACCGGTGATGGGCAAAACCGCCGAGCAGCTGCGTGCCTACGTCGACGGCAAGGACCCGCTCAGCGGCCGGCCGGTGATGCAAGAAGTGATCGAAGGATTGACCCAACCGATCGAAGACAATGGCGTTGTAAATGCGAAGTTCGAGCATGCCTCGACGCCGCGCTTGGTCGATGCCGACAGCGAAGAGAACTTACAGCAACTATTCCTCGAAAAAAATTGGACCGACAAACTGCCCATCGTGCTGCCGACGCAGAGGCGCGTCAAAGAAATGCTCGCGCACACGAGCCACAAACCGGACGAAGTCGTCGGCCACATGCGTTCCACCCATTTCAGAGAATATTGGGAATACACAGTGGAGAAAGTCGCCGTCAACGCGGTGATGGCCGGCGCCCGGCCGGAATATTTGCCGGTGATTCTTGCCCTCGCTTCCACTGGCGTCACGGCGCGCGGCAGTACGTCGAGTTCAGCGGCGGCGATGGTAGTGGTCAACGGACCGATTCGAAATGAAATCAACATGAACAGCGGCACCGGCGCCATGGGGCCGTTCAATCACGCCAACGCGACCATCGGCCGCGCCTACGGATTGCTCTCGCAAAACGGCCAAGGCAGCTCGGTGCCCGGCGTGACTTACATGGGCTCCCAAGGCAACAACTACGCTTATAACAACGTCACCTTCGCCGAGAACGAAGAGCGCAGCCCGTGGACGCCGTTTCACGTCGAGCATGGCTTCAAAGCCACCGACAGCACGGTCAGCGTTTTCACCGGCTGCCGATCGACGGCGTTTACCCTCGGTGTGCGCGAAAAATTCTGGCGCGAGCATGTGCGCAGCATGCTGCGCGGCCTGGACGCCCACAGCCAGCCGACGTTTTTGCTCGATCCCATCACCGCGCGCCAGTTCATCGACCGCGGCGGTTTCGATACGAAGGAAAAATTAATTGAGTGGGCCTATGAAAACTCGCTGATGGCGGCCAAGGAATATTGGGATTATCAATTGATCCAAAATTACATCTACCCGCGCGCCACCTTCGGCGAAGAACCCTACGCGTCGAAATTGAAAGCCGCCCCGGACGAAATGATCCACATGTTCAAACCCGAGGAAATCCACGTCGTCGTGGTCGGCGGCGAAACCAACGGCTACTGGCGCATCATGGATTGCAACTATCAGAAGACGGTTTCCGTCGACGCGTGGCGCTGACGCAATGGTAGAAAAGAAAATCCGAAATTCGAATATCGAAATCCGAAACAAACACGGGGCCAAAAAAATCCAAAATTGGAGAAAATTCAAAACTCTGAATCCGGATGGAGTTTGTTTGGAAATTTGGGATTTTGGTCATTTGAATTTGTTTCGGATTTCGATATTCGAATTTCGAATTTAGAGTTACTAATGGCAAACTACGACATCATCATCATCGGCTCCGGTCTCGCCGGTCTCACCGCCGGCTTATTCTCGGCGCGCCAAGGGCTTTCAACTTTAGTTTTCGAGTCGAACATTCCCGGCGGCCATCTGATCAGCATCGAGAAGATCGAAGACTTTCCCGGTTTTCCCGATGGCGTCTCCGGCTATGAGATTTGCCCCAACTTGCAGCGGCAAGCTTCCGACCACGGCGCAGAATTTCAGCGCGCCGAAGTCCTGCGCATCGAAGCAAAGGACAAAGCTTGGTCGGTCGTCACGGAAGAAGAAACTTATCAGGCGAAAGCGGTGATCGTCGCCACCGGGTCGACACTAAAACAACTCGGCGTTGCCGGCGAAGAAAAACTCATGGGCCGCGGCGTCAGCCACTGCGCCAGCTGCGACGGCCCGATGTGCAATGGCCAAACCGTCGGCGTGGTCGGCGGCGGCGACTCGGCGCTGCAAGAAGCGCTGACGCTGACGAATTACGCCGAACGAGTTTTGCTTTTCCACCACGGCGAGACTTTCTCCGCGCAGCAAACTTATAGGCAACGAGTGTTAAGCAACTCGAAGATCACGCCGCACTACCAAACCGCCATCGAAGGAATTGTCGGCGACGAAGTGGTCACCGGCGTGCGTGTGCGGGATTTGAAATCTGGCGAAACTTCGCAGATCGAACTCACAGGAATTTTTATTTACGTCGGCATGCAGCCAAACACGGCGATCTTGGAGAAACTCATCAAGCTCAGTGACACAGGACATGTGCCGACGGATATCTCCATGCAAACCGAACGGCCCGGCCTCTACGCCGCCGGCGACATCCGCCAAGACTCGGCGCGCCAAGCGATCACCTCCGCCGGCGACGGCGCGACGGCCGCCATCGCGGCGTGTCGCTACATCAATGCAATACTTCGCTAGGAAATTTTTCGTGGAAGTTAAAAGCTTCGAACGACAGGAATTTCTTTTCAAATACTGAGAGACGGGGCGATGCTGTTCGCCATTCGCAAGGCTCTCACGCGGCTTCGTCGCCTGACTGGTAGCGCGCGACTGGGACGCGCACATGTTTCGTGATTCGACCGCGGCCTGCGGCTATTTGACGCATTCTCTTGAAAACTTGCGCGTGATGGTAGCGCTCGCCGCACTTATTGCACACCCAAGCCGGCACATCCTCAATAATTACCAGTTCGTCCTTGTGCCGAAAGTATTCTCGCCCGTGTTTCGCCGCCAAACGGCCGACGCAGCACCGAGCGCAGATATCGCCGGTTAAATCTAGTGTTTTTTTACGTTTCATAAGCAGTGATAATTACCACAAGCTGACGCGTTTGAAAAAATTGCGCAACCACGGTGAGACCTTTTCCTTTCTGCGTTTTTCCCTCGATTACATACTTACCCCGACCTATGGGGTCTCTTTCACGGCGAATGATTGTCCCATTAAGCATCGCGGCCTCAAGATCTTGTTCGGTTAGGTTATCGTTAGCCAATTCGTTTTCAGCGTGAATGGATAGTACATAGTCACCCTGCTTTACCAAATTACGAATTTTCGCCAGAACTCGTGGGTACATCAATGCGAACCGGCGCGGCCCTTTCCCAGGATCAATACCCGAACGACTGTAATATGTCCAGAATAACCGATGGGGCCTGTCCCGGAACAATAATACTATCGCTTGATCTCATGAACCGCTTGGAAGTATGAAAGTGTTAACGACAATATGAATTACCTTCTGCTAATTTGTCTATCGTGGAGTTTGGTGTTTGCGCCAATCGCCCACGCCCAAACAAATTTCTTCCAAGGCAAAACCATCCGCGTTATCCGCGGCGGTGGGCCGGGCGATCTTTACGATTTATGGACGCGCCACATTGCGACCTACTTGGGAAAACATATTCCCGGCAATCCCGGCATCATGGTGCAGAACATGCCGGGCGCCGGCTCGGTGATCGCGGCGAATAATATTTACAGCATCGCCAAGCCCGACGGACTGACGCTGGGCTCGCTCAATCCGGGTATCTACATGGATCAACTGGTCGGCCGCAAAGAAGTACGCTACGACTGGGCGAAGTTTGGCTGGCTCGGCACGCCGGAACAAACCGAGTCGGTGCTATTTTTTCGCGCCGATACTCCGTACAAGACCGTCGACGATCTGCGCAAAGCAACCGAGCCGCCCAAATGCGGCTCCACCGGCACCGGCTCGACGACCTTTCATATCCCCAAGCTCATCGAAGAAATTTTCTCGGTGAAGTTCAACATCATCGCCGGCTATCAAGGCGCGGCGGACATTGACGTGGCGCTGGAACGCGGCGAGATCCAGTGCCGGCTGATCACCATCGCGGCGTTTTTCGGCCGCGAACCGCATATTAGCTGGTAAAAATAAGGCTTCACCCGTCCGTTCGTTCAGACCGGCCGCAAACGCGATCCTCAATTGCCGGAGACACCGACGCTCTACGACTTGATGAATCAATACAAAACCCGCTACGCCGAGCGGCTCCTCGCAACTCTGGTGACCGCGCCCAATGAATTCGGCCGCCCCTGGACCGCGCCGCCGAATATGGCGCCGGACCGTTTGAAAATCCTGCGCGATGCTTGGAGCAACACATTGAAAGACCCGGAGTTGCTCGCCGAAGCAAAAAAACGCAGCTGGCCGGTGGAAGCCGTCGGCGGCGAAGCACTCGCAGTGCTAGCGAAAGAAGTTATCGCCCAGCCGCCGGAAGTCATCGCTAGATTGAAAAAACTTTTAGCTGAGTAAGGCAACCCTTGGGTCTAGAGTAAGTATGTAAGTATGACTGACGCACACCACATGAGAATCGGTTGGCTCGGTCCGAGCTTGCCGTCGAGTTCACATATCAAGAAATTTCTCAACTTGGTGCCGGCCAACATCGAAGTTCTCTACGAGCAGCTCGTGCTCCACGACGGCGTGTTAAGCGATGTTCAAGGCAAGCAGGAGTTGATCGTCAGCCGCGCCGTGACGTTCGCCGACAAGCAAAGACTCGACGGCCTGATTTTTCCCGGCGCGCCGCGCGAAGTTTTGAATCCCAAATTGTTCGAAGCATTTTCCGCGGCGCTCAAGATTCCTGTTGCCACCGCACTGCGCGCTTCGGCGGCGGTGCTGAAAACGTTTTCCGCCAAACGAGTTCTCTTACTCACGCCCTTCGACCCACCGTTGAACCAACTGATCCGCGACTTTCTCGGCCAATTCGACCTTATCGCCACTTCGCCCAGCGAAACATTGCCTCACTGCACCGACGCGCTCAAAATGACCGACGACGATGTCATCGCCTACGCGCGCCGGGCCATCGCGGAGCAAAGCCACGTCGACGCAATCTATTTCCAAGGCGCGGTGCTCGATCCGATGGACTGTCTGGAGCAGATGGAGCGCGAACTGAATCTGCCCGTCGTCGCGAGCAATCCGGCGATGAATTGGTATATGCTTTCAAAGCTTGGCTTGAAACATCCGCTCGCGGGATACGGCAAACTGTTAGCGAACTGGCCCGCACTACCCGCGGCCTAGCGAAACGAAGCGCGATGATGGAGTCAAGCCAAGTTCGAACATTCCCCCCTTTGAAAAAGGGGGGCGAGGGGGGATTTTCCCAGATTGCAGCTCCAACACTAGCCCAAAGAAAATCCCCCTCAGTCCCCTTTTTCCAAAGGGGGATGTATCGACTGGCTGCGCTTTTCTGTTCGGCGTTAATTCTTGTTGTCGCAGCAGACTGCGCATTAGCGCAATCCGATTTCTATCGCGGCAAAACCATGACGTTCATCGTCAACATGGCGGCCGGCGATGCCAACGATCTTTGGGCGCGCGCGCTGACGCGCAGTTTGGTCAAATACATTCCGGGCAATCCGAATATCATCGCGCAAAACATGGCCGGCGGCGGCTCGATGATTTCGGCGAACTATCTTTACAGCGTCGCCAAAGCCGACGGCTTGACCATCGGTCAAACTTCCGCCAGTCTCTACTTCCAACAACTCACCGGCCGGTCCGAAGTGCAGTTCGATTGGCGCAAGTTTAGCTGGATCGGCTCGGCGGGCCTGGTGGAGTCTTTGCTGATGATGCGCGCCGACGCGACCTACAAATCCATCGAAGATATCCGCGCCGCCAGCGAGCCGCCCAAGTGCTCCGCCACGGCGCCGGGATCGAGCACGCACATCACGCTCAAAGTTTTGGAAGAAGGTCTGGGCGCGAAGTTTCGCATTGTCACCGGCTACAAGAGCGGCAGCGATCAAGACCTCGCCATCGAGCGCGGCGAAGTGCAATGCCGCGCGATCTCTTCGGCGTCCTTCCTCGCCCGCGAGCCGTTTATCAGTTGGCAGAAAAAAGGCTTTATTCGCATCTTGATGCAAACCGGCCGCAAGCGAAACCCCAAACTCGCCGATGTGCCGACGATCTACGAACTGATGACGCGCCATCAAACCGCGGAAGCGAAACAGAAAATAGTTTCGGTGCTGCTCGGGGCCGATAACTTCGGCCAATACCTCGCGGTCGCGCCGCCGCGCACGCCCACCGAGCGGGTGAGAATATTGCGCGAAGCCTACACTCGCGCGCTGAAAGATAGCGATCTGATCGAGGAAGCGAAGAAACGCAACTGGAGCATGGAACAGATCACCGGCGAAGAACTCCAAGCGCTAGCGAATCAAGTGATCGAACAACCGCCGCAACTGATCGGCCGAGTCAAAGAACTGTTGGGCGGCAATTAAATTTTCAATCGACTCCAGACCTATGTCGTGTTGCAATTGTTTGCCAAACCGGACAAACCAGAAAAACTTGCGCGATGGAGGTGCCACATGATTAAATATTTTTGGCTGATGATGATCGGTTTGCTGGCGGCGACGAGCGCCCGAGCCCAAGCGCCTTTCTATCAAGGCAAAACCATCCGCGTCATTGTCGGCACGCCGCCGGGAAATCTTTACGACTTCTGGGCGCGGCTGATCGTCGACTACATGGGGCGGCACATCCCTGGCAATCCGAGCTTCGTCGTCCAGAACATGCCCGGCGCCGGCCACGTCGTCGCGGTCAATTATCTTTACGGCAATGTGAAACCCGATGGCCTGACGCTGATCGGTTCGGTGATCCCATCGCTTTATTTGAATCAACTGATCGGTCGCTCCGAGATTCAATTCGATTGGGCGAAATTTTCCTGGATCGGTTCGCCGGCGCGCGGCAACAGTCAAATGTACATGCGCAGTGATACGCCCTACAAAACCGTCGAGGACATACGCAATGCCAAGGAGCCGCCCAAGTGCGGTGCCACGGGAGTCAATGGCCCCGACTCGTACTTTCCCAAGCTCTTGCAAGAAACCGTCGGCGCCAAATTTCAAATCGTCACTGGCTATCCCGGCGGCACCGACATCGATCTCGCCGTCGAGCGCGGCGAGATTCACTGCCGGGCATTCACCATCGAAGCCTACTTCGGCCGCGAGCCCTATCACACCTGGCGCAAAACCAATTTCGCCCACCACCTGTTTCAAAGCGGCAACAAACGCGATGCGCGGCTGCCCACTACGCCGACAATTTTCGAATTGATGGATCGCTACAAAACGCCTGAGTCCGGCCGCCGCCTGGCGACCGTGCTGCTCGGCGCCGACGATATGGGCCGGCCCATGTTCGGCCCGCCCAACATGCCGGCCGAGCGATTGAAAACTCTGCGCGACGCCTTCGGCAAAACCATGGCCGACGAACAGTTCCGCGCCGAGGTAAAAAAACGCAATTACGAATTCGATCCGGTGGGCGGCGAAGAACTGGAAAAACTCGCCAAGGAAGTCATCGGCCAGCCGGCGGAGATCATCGAGCGGCTAAAAAAGGTTTTAGGAAACTGATAGTCTTAATCGAGGCGTGAAACGGCATCCATCGGACCGACCTCAAGAACGCTAACCTGGTTAGCGGAGGGAAACATGGAAGACAAAAATCGTTCCGTCCGACTCGCGCTCCTCGGCGCAATCGTTTTCCTGATTCTTCCCGTTCTGGCGTGGCCACAAGCTAACTTTTTTCAAGGCAAAACCATCACCATGATCCGCGCCAATACTCCCGGCGGCGTCGGTGAGCGCAGGGCGCGCGCGCTCATGCCTTATCTAACCAAACATATTCCCGGCAATCCGACCGTCGTCATGGAGTTCATGGCCGGCGCGGGCGGGCGCAAAGCCGCCAACTACATGTTTCACCGCGCCCGCCCCGACGGTCTGACCCTGGCGAACATCGGTAGCGGCCATATCATCAGCGCGGTGCTCGGCGAGACCGGCGTCGATTACGATATCGATAAATTTAATTACGTCGGCACGCCGAACACTGGAACTCATTATATTTTTGTCACCATGGGCAAACTCGGATTGAACAGTCTGGATAAACTACGCGGCCATAGCGGACTGCGCATCGTCGCCCACGCCGTCGGTCATGAGATCTATCTTACCGGCCGTCTGTTCGCGTACATGCTCAATCTCAAAGAACCCCGCTTCATCACCGGCTATGGCGACCCAGAGATGCTCGTCGCCCTGGGCCAGGGCGAGGCCGATGGCCGGTCGCAAGTCGCCGAGTCCATTGAGAACACTCCCGGCTGGATCGACAAAGGCGTGGTCGACTTTCACGCGATCATGGAAACCGCCGGGGTCAGAAAGCATCCGCGCTTCGCTCACCTGCCCGCCCTCGAAAGCTTTGTGAAATCCACCAGGGAGCAGCGACTCATGCACATGCATCGCGCCTTCCGCTCAATCGGCACACCCTATGTGTTACCGCCGGCGACACCCAAGGAGCGCGTCGACATGATCGCCGATGCGCTGCGCGCAACCTTTCGCGATCCGGCATTCCTCGGCGACTTCAAGAAACTGACGGGAGCGGAAGCCACTCCACTGACTGCGGACGATCAGATGAAGGCGATCCGCGAGATACCGCGCGACAAAGAGGTCATCGAGTTATTCAAGAAGATGGTGAGCGCCGATCCTTTGCCAACGCGTTAATTGCACCGCGCGAACCTGACAACCCAGACTTGGATCAAATAACCAACAACGACTACGACCACGAGGTGCGACTATGAAAATTGGTAAACGCTTCTTCAAACTAGGCATGGGCTGGCTGGCGGCGTTCGTAAACCTGGCGCCGGTAGTCAGTTATGGACAAGCGCCATTCTATCGTGGCAAGACCATCACCATCGTCCAAGGCCGCGATCCCGGCGGCACCGGCGACCTGCGGGTGCGTGCGCTGGTGCCGTTCCTGCAAAAATACATTCCCGGTAGTCCGACGATCATCATGGAGTTCATGCCCGGCGGCGGCAGCCGCAAGGCGGCCAATCATGTTTTTCGCACGTCACGCCCCGACGGCCTGACCATCGGCAACTTGAGCTCAGGCATGGTGTCCCTCGCCATCCTCGGCGAGTCCGGCGTGCTCTACGACATCGATAAGTTCATCTACCTGGGCTCGCCCTACAGCAGCTATCACTCGGTGTTTGTCACCCGCCGCGACGCCGGCTGGGATACTCTCGACAAACTGCGCGCTGCCATTGGAATTAAAATCGGCGGCCAATCTCTCGGCTTCTCCACCTACAACGAAGGCCGCTTGTTCGGTTACATGCTGAGTTTGAAAGAGCCACTGTTCATCGCCGCATTCGGCGGCGCCGAGCTCGATCCGGCGCTGATGCGCGGCGAGATCGACGGCCGCGCCACCGGCCCCGATACGATTTTGCAGCGCAACCGCGAATGGCTCGATAAAGGGCTGGCGAACATTCATGCGATCATGGAAACTCCCAAAGGCGACAAGCATACCCATCCATCCTTCGCCAAGCTGCCCGAGATCGAGACCTTCGCCAGAAACGACAAAGAACGAAAGATGCTCGCACTGCAGCGCGGCTTCCGCGTCACCGGCACGCCCTTCGTCCTGCCGCCGGGCACGCCGAAAGAGCGCGTCGATATTTTGAAAGAGGCGTTTCGCAAAACCTATTTCGACCCCGAGTTCGTCAAATATTATCGCAAGCTCACCGCCGACGATCCGACGCCGCTCTTGCCGGAGCATCACGAGAAAGCGATCCGCGAAATCCCCCGCGACGCGGATGCCATCGAGCTGTTTAAAATTATCGCTGGGCCGAAAAAGTTGCCGCCGCGATAGAAGATGAAGGGTTCAATCCGTTCAAACCGCTTAACCGCTACGCTCCGTTCAAGCCCCCACCTTTCTTCGAAGAATTCCGGCGGGTTTTCCTCCCCCGGCTCGGTCATCCTGAGCTTGTCGAAGGACGCGGGGGAGGATGTAGGAGGGAGCTTGAGCGAATTGAACGGCTTGAACATGTTAAAGGAGTCCCTATGCTGAAAAGACTAATTCTACTTTCGCTTATCTTGTTGCCGTTAAGTTCCGCGGCCGCCCAATCGAACTTTTATCAAGGCAAGACGTTAACCATCGTCCATGGCCGGGATGCCGGCGGATCGGGCGATCTGCGGGTGCGCGCGGCAGCGCCGTTTTTACAAAAATACATTCCCGGCAATCCGACCATCGTTCATGAGTACATGGACGGCGGCGGCGGGCGCAAAGCAACCAATTATATTTACAGCTCCGCTCGTCCCGACGGCCTCACCATCGGCAACATTGGCGGCGGCGTCATCGCCAACGCCATCCTCGGCGAGACCGGCGTGCAGTACGATCTCGATAAGCTGCCGTTCCTGGGCTCGCCCTATAGCACCACGCACTACATTCTTTTCACCCGACGCGAAGCCGGCTTTCGCACTCTCGACAAACTGCGCGGCGCCACCGGCGTACGCTTCGGCTCCCAGTCCGTCGGCCATATCAACTACAACGTCGGCCGCATCATGGCCTGGCTGTTGGGTCTCAAAGAGATCCGCGATGTCACCGGCTTTTCGATTCCCGAACGCGACGTCGCGCTGATGCGTGGCGAGATCGACGCGGTCACCGCGGCCGACGACCTGTTGACGCGCCGCCCCGAGTGGTTGGACAAAGGACTCGTCGACCTCCATGCGATCTACGCCATCCCGCGTGAGGAAAAACACCCGCGCTTTTCCAACCTGCCAGAGATCGACGGTTTCGTGAAGAACGAACGGGAGCGCAAGTTGCTGGCGATGTTTCGCAGCTTCCGACTGGCCGGCTCGCCGTTCATTGCCCCGCCGGCGATGCCCAAAGACCGCTTGGAGATCATCAAAGAAGCGATCCGCAAAACTTTCCGCGACAAGGAATTTTACAAGGAGTACAACAAACTGGTGGGCGAAGAGCCGACGCCGCTCATGCCCGAGGCCAACGAAAAGTCGATCCGCGAACTGCCGCGCGATCCCGAGACCATCGAGCTGTTCAAAAAATTCGCCGGGCCGGGAGGACTGCCGCCGCGATAGAAGATGAAGGGTTCGAGCCGTTCAAGCCGCTCAATCGCTGCGCTCCGTTCAAGCCCCCACCTTCTTCGAAGAAACTCACGCGCGGGAGAACGCAGGATGAGGCTTGAGCGATTCAAACGTTAAAACGGCTTGAACGTTTTCCACCTTAATCGTATAAGTGCGCAGCAACTTCGCTAATTAAGGACTACCATTCATGGACAGTTCACTGTTCGACGCGGCGATCAAAGGCTTCGTCAATATTCTTCAGTTAAAAGTGTTCTTCGCCATGGTCCTGGGCGTGAGCATCGGCACCTTCACCGCCGTCGCGCCGCAAGGACTGGGCATGCCGCTAGTCTACGCCATCGCGTTGCCGGTGGTGATCAAGTGGGAGCCGGTCACCGGCATCGCGTTTTTAATCGGCGCCAGTTCGGTGAGCGCCATCTGCGCCGCCTACTTGCCGATCCTGTTCGGCATCCCCGGCGGCTCGGGTTCGCAAGCCACCGTGCTCGACGGTTATCCCATGGGCAAGAAAGGCGAAGGCCGGCGCGCGCTCGGTGCTTCGTTCATGGCCGGCGGCATGGGCTGCTTGATCGGCACGTTTACCCTGGTCGCGGCGATCCCGGCGGCCAAGCCGTTGATCTATCTAATGGGCTCGCCGGAGCTATTCGTCATCATGCTCTGGGGCTTGAGCATGGTCGCCGTGCTCGCCGGCAGCCGGCCACTCAAGGGACTGATCGCCACGGCGTTGGGATTATTGCTGGCGACCATCGGCCAGCAAGCGCAGAGCGGCGTCATGCGTTTTGTCTACGATCAACCTTACTTGCTCGACGGCATGTCGGTGAGCATCATGGCCTTGGCGCTGTTCGGCGTGCCGTCGGCCCTCGATCTCGCGTTAACCAAACTCGGCGTCGAGCAGCAACCGATGCCGCTCAAGGGCAGTCTGTTCGACGGCGTCAAGGATTGCTTGCGCGAGTGGTGGCTGGTGGTGCGCTGTAGCTTCGTCGGCGTCTGGGTCGGCATCGTGCCCGGCTTGGGCTCCCAGGTGGTCGACTGGTTGGCCTACGGCCACGCGGCGCAGACCTGCAAAGGCGGTCGGGAAACATTCGGCCATGGCGACGTGCGCGGCGTCATCGCGCCTGAGAGCGCCAACGATGCCAAGGACGGCGGCGACCTGGTGACGACTTTGTTACTCGGCTTTCCCCAGGGCGTCACCACCGCGCTGTTCATCGTCGCCCTGCTCGCCTGGGGTTTCGTGCCCGGCCCGGAGATGATCAAGAAAAATCCCGAAGTGATTTACAGCGTGGTGTGGATCCAAGGCATCTCGGGCATCATCGGCACCCTGGTCGGCTTTTGCCTCGCCAGCCAGCTCGCCAAGCTGGCCGAGGTGCGCTACACCTTCATGGTTCCGATCATGTTCATGTTCATCCTGATGGGCGCCTACAGCGTCAATCGCGATCCGCTGGACTTGGTCGTGGTTATCGCCTTCGGCATCTTGGGTTACTTCATGCGCCGCGCCGGCTATCCGCGCCCGGCGATGATTCTCGGGCTCGTACTCGGCGATCTGATGGAAAAATATCTTTACCGCTCGGTGGCGAGCTACGGCTTTAGCTGGCTCGGCCGCCCAGCGGTGATCGTACTGTTAATCATCGCCGGTGGTTCGCTCTATCTGACGCTGCGCGGCAAGATGAAGGCGAGTAAGGAACATGACACGGCGACCTTCAGCGGCGCCATTGCGAGGTCCGACAATGAAGATTAATTTCGCGCTGTTTATACTTGTCGTATTCGCCGTCGCCATCGTCTCCGGCTGGGGCTGGCCCGACATCGCCAAGATTATGCCGGTCTACGTCGCCGCCATTCCCGGTCTACTGATGATCCTCATCCAGATCTACCGCGAAGCCACCGGCTGGGAGAAGAAGAACAGCGCCGGCAGCATGGACATGGACGAGAGCGGCGACAATCAGTTGGACCCAGCCACCGCGCGCAAGCGCACGCTGGCGTTTTTCGCCTGGTTCATCGGCGGCGCACTCGGCATCTGGCTGGTCGGCATCGTCTACGCGCTGCCGTTGTTGGTCTTTCTCTATGCCCGTCTCCAAGGCGAGGAGAAATGGCTCACTTCGCTGATCACCGGCGGCTGCGCATACCTAATGATCTGGGGCCTGTTCGAATACATGCTCGAAACCCGCTGGCCGTCGGGGATTTTGTTCGGATAAATTCCATTTTGTATTTTCGATTTTGGATTTTGGATTGCCGGAACCGAAGCGGAAACCGCCTAGGCAGTGATCTATCCGACAATCCAAAATTCGAGAGGTAACGCTACTCCCATGGTAAAGACAGTCGTCGCGGGAATAATTTTCTCGCTAACGTTAGCGATCAATCTCGCTTCCGCCCAATCCCCCTATTTCCAAGGCAAGACGATTAAAATCGTCCGCGGCGGTGAGCCCGGCGGTACCGGCGACGTGCAGGCGCGCGCGCTGATCCCGTCACTGCGCAAACATATTCCGGGCAATCCCAACATCATCGTCGAGAACATGCCCGGCGCCGCCGGCCGAAAAGCCGCCAACTACATTTACCAGACCGCGAAACCGGACGGCCTGTCCATCGGCGCGGTGGGCGCCGGCCTG
>SHYW01000069.1 GCA_009692615.1 Deltaproteobacteria bacterium
AAGGAGGCAATGATGACGAAGAGATATTTAGTAGGGAGCATGCTTGCTGCGTTCCTTTTGGCTGCGGGAACAGTTCAAGCCCAGGGCGTGGATCAAAAGATCCAAACGTTGGAGCAGGAACTTTCACAGCTGAAAGAACAGCAGATCGAGATGAAGAAAGAAGCCACGGCGCAAGCCGCGGCGATGCCGAGTTTCAGCTATCGTCCCGGCAATGGTTTGACCATCGAAGCAGCGGACAAGTCATGGGGCGTACGCTCGACGGTGGAAACCCATTTCCGCTACAATTTTGAAAGTGGCGTAGATCAATCGGGCCGCAGCCGCGGCGAGATGATTGGCCGGCGTTTCCGCCCCACCTTGCTCTATTGCGTGAACAACTGCTTGTGGGAAATCGAATCCAGCCTCGACCTCGACGGTTGGGGCACGGGTAACGGCAAGAACAACGGAGCGACCGGCGTCGGTGGGATATTGCAACGTGGCGCGGTTAACTTCCACGCCGAGCATTTGAACCCCTGGTTGCCGACCGTACAGTTCGGCATGGAAGTACAAAATGCCCAAGGCGGCGGCTTGGCTCGCCAAGGCTCCGGCACCACCGGCGCCCAGGCCGAGTACGACCTGCATACCCGCAACAACGGTTTTAACACCGGTCGCGCGGGCTCGGGCACAGTGCTCAACTGGGATGACCGCTCGCTATCGAGCCTCGGCATTCCCGGCCGCATCGGCAAGCTGCAATTTGGTATGTCAGCGATCGCCGAGGGCGACGACGGCACGCAGAGCTTGACCGACCGCAAAGACTTCAACGTGTATATAAGCATTCTGCCGATGTCGCAGATCAAGAACATGTGGTTGAGCGGCATCGCGTTTGAGTTCGGCACCTGGTTCTGCAACGTAGATAACCGCGCCGATAATGGCTGCTCTCGCTATCGCATCCAGGATCATGGCGACGGTGGCCGTCAGACCCTATTTGACAGCGGCGCTGCCAGCATCGGTGACGGCTTGCACACCGCGATGGGCCCTGGCGTAGTTTGGAACGTCGGACCGTACACCATGCGTGTGATGGGAAGTTTCCAACAGAGCACGGACCGTGGCGGCACGACCGGCAAGAAGAGAGCGCATAGCTTCTTGATCGGTCATGACCTGTACGCCTACAGTCCCAAAGGCTTCCTGACCGGTTCCGCGACGGAAACGGGCTCGGTGTTACTCGGCACGCACTTTGAGCGCGTCGACATGTCCTGCGGCGAGAGACTCAAAACTTGCAGCACAGCCGGCGTAAGCGGCAGTAACCCCAACAACTACCGCCGCAACCGCGTGCTCTTGAGAGAAGGGGACTTGTGGTATGTCATCGCACCGCGCATGAACGTTGGTATGAGCATTCTGTGGTACGATGCCTCGAACCTCAAGAACACCGTCGGCACAGCCGGTTACAACCTCGGCTTATGCAAACGGACCAGCCCAGCCGGCTCGCCCGGCTCGGAAACGAACTGCCGTGCGGGTGGCGGCGGCGACTGGACCGATGTGATGCTCAACTGGCGCTACACGTTCTAAACATAAATTAGAACCAAACCAAAAAGGGGAAGTCAGCAATGACTTCCCCTTTTTTTTATTTGTGTGAAGAATCCATTGCTGGATTCTAGATTGAACTCTACCGGTTGCCTTGGCGGAAAATTTTTTGTAGCTTGGTATTCAGAGTTGCGGTTGATAATATCCTTAACAGATCTACGCCGAGGAAAATGACCATGAATGTGCCTTCGTTGAGTAAACCTTCGAAAATATGTTTCGGCCTGGTGCTTTTAGTTACGATGGCAATTGGTTGTAGTCATGCGGTGCCCTATTTCGGCATGGGCGGACGGTACGAAGAGGGTAAAGAACAGTTTATGCGCGGTCGCACCGGCGATATGGATCTGGCGATCACCGCGCTGGAGAACGTGGTGAGCCAGGATCCTATGTATAAGTTCAGCCTGACGTATCTGGGTCGCGCTTATTATCGTAAGGGACGATTCCAAGACGCCTACGCGGTGTTGCAGCGCGCGGTGGCGGTTAACAATGACGATGAGATGGCGTGGATGGCGTTAGGGTTGACCGAGATGCGCATTGGCCGGATTGACAACGGTATTGAAACGCTCAAAGGCGGCATCACCTTGGGCAGTAAGGCCTTCATGAACGGTTATCACAATTGGCTTTACTTCGACACCCGCGGTTTGATCCAAAACGCGATCCGGCGGTCGGCGTTTTTATTGACCAAGGGCGCCGAAGAGAGAGCCAACATCATCAGCGACACCGATCGCTTAATGGCATTAGTCGATGACGAAGAAAATTTTCAACGCAGCACGCGCATCCAAAACACCCGGCCGCTTTACGGCGGTTAGAAAAAATTCTTTACTGCTCACTGTTCGAGTGCGATACCCGCCGTTTACTAGTGTCGTGCCTGTTGATTGAAGGCACTTACGCTTCGACATAACCCTTGACCACGAAGGAGCGAAAAGCTTTATCACAGAGGTACGGATTGCGAGTATTAACCGCAAAGTACTTAGCGCCGCAGAGCCGCAACCAAATGAGAAAGAGTTTTCACCACGAAGCACACGAAGGGTTCGGAAAATTACTACTCCGAACTTCGTGCTCTTCGTGTCTTCCGTGGTGAGATTGGATTTCGTCATTGAGCACGGGAACTTAGGAATACCGGTGTGGAAAATTTTCGCAAGCCACGCAACCTTTGAGCTATTGCAGTGCAGAGAACGCAGAGAAGAAGTAGGGGCGACCGGCGGGTCGCCCTTCTTTGCCGCAGGCCGCGAGAAGATTTGCTCAAGCCGGGGAAATTATCATGGACAGTAGCACGACGAGCCCGAAGTTCGGAGATTTGGCCATCCAACCCTTCGCGGCCTTCGTGGTGACTTACACGCCGGATAAACTACCAACAGCGTGAGACACTCAACTAGTTGGATATTATCGCCGGTGGAAAGCGCGCCACTCCAGCATGGGGCGAGCGGGAATGGCGGCTCAGTGGGATTCGCTCGTGACCTAACGTTTAGGGCTGGCTGTCTTTACTGTCGCTTTCGCGGTTGCGGGTGCGCACTTCGTCGTTGCGCGCGCGATCGCCTTCTTCTTCGATCTGTTTGCCGATCCACTCGCCGTCGGCAATCAGTTTATCCCAATTCAATTCGCGTCCCGAAATCATCGCCAAGTCGTTCTTAATCGCAGTGCGGATTGCCAGCGCCGGATCCCAAAACTGGCCGAAGGAGAAACGGTGCGCTTGGGTGATGTATTCCAAAAACTCCTGTAGGCCTTTCATGCCGCTCTCGATCTCGCTTAAACCACGTTGACGGTCACCACTGCGGGCCATGGCCAAGCCCAAGTACAAACGCGCGGTATTGTCTTCCTGGTTCGCGCCAAGAGCCTTTTCCAGGGTCTCACGGGCTTGTGGGTAACGTCCGACGGCGTACTCGGAGCGACCGACGTAGCTCAAGATGCCATGCTTGAGCGCCGTGCCGTAATAATAGTTGGGATCCAGCTGCGCCGCGCTTTGAAAGTAGGCGAGGGCGGTCTCTGGTTGTCCCGTCAGGAGTGCGCGCCGTCCCGATTGCACATCGGTGCCGACGCTAAAGCTCGCACAAGCGGATAGAAACATGAGCGACGAAAACATGATCGCGCTAGTTTTGATGTTCATGACTCCTCCTAAATTGGCTAGATGAACGAAAGCATAGTCCGCCTTGTATGAATTTCAATCCCCCGAACAGGGGGTGGCGAGGTTGACCCTAAAGCTCAGCGCCAGATACCGGTGCCGGAAATGAAAACCGTGTCGGCCAAGGTCGCGAGTAGGTAGGCGAGACTGACGTAGGCATTGTAGTCGAAGAAGGCGCGGTTGATGCGCGACAAATCGTTGGGCGTGACGATGCGGTGCTCCCAAATCAGTACGACGGCGACCGCGCCAAAGCCGATCCAGTAAATATAGCCGAGCGCCGCGCTGACGCCGACCAGAGCGAGGAAGATAATCGTGATCAGGTGAAACAAACTCGACAAGCGCAGCGCACCGGCGACGCCAAAGCGGACGGGAATCGAATGCAGCCCTTGCCGAGAGTCGAACTCGCGGTCTTGGAGAGAATAGATGATATCGAAGCCGGCGAGCCAAAAGACCACGGCGAGGCCGAGCAACAACGGCGTCGTTAATTCGCCGATGCTGACCGTGGCACCGGCGACGGCGAGCCAAGCGCCAATCGGCGCGATGGAAAGCGCGAGACCGAGAAATAGGTGCGCCGCCCAAGTGAAGCGCTTGGTCAGGGAATAAAAGAAAACGATCGCCAGCGCCACGGGGGAGAGCAGGAAACAGAGCCAACTTAGCTGGTAAGCCGCGAAGATGAAAAACAGCGAGGCGATCGAAGTTAAAATAATCGCTTCGCCAACTTGGACTTTGCCCTGCGGCAGCTCCCAGTTTTTGGTGCGTGGGTTGAGAGCGTCGAACTTGCGATCGACCAGCCGGTTAAAGCCCATGGCGGCGCTGCGCGCGCCGACCATGGCGACCAATATCCAAGCTAGCGCGCGCAGTGTCACCGGATGACGCGGCCAGGCCAAGGCGACGGACGACAGCGCAAAGGGCAGGGCGAAGATCGTGTGCGAGAAGCGGACTAGGCTGGCGTAGTGGGAAATTTTGGATTTTAGTCCGCGCGGCTTCTTTTGGTCCGCGGGGCCGCTTTTGGATTGGGGAACTGATAGCGCTTTCATAGTCCTAACTTTTCCCAGATTGAATCGATATAATTTTGCGTCTGCTCATCCATGACGATCACCGGCGGCCATTCGCGCTCATAGCCTTCGCTGCGCCATTTTCTAGTGGCGTCGATGCCGAGCTTCGAGCCGTAGGCGAGCGCCGGCGCGGCGTGGTCAAGGACATCCACCGGGCCTTCGACGAATAGAGTGTCGCGCTTGGGATCGATGTTGTTGCCGACCACCCAAGTGACTTCGGAAAGATCGTGGACGTTGACGTCGTGATCGACGACGATCAGCGTTTTGGTAAACATCATTTGGCCCAGGCCCCAGAGCGCATGCATGACTTTGCGGCCGTGGGCCGGGTATTCTTTCTTGATCGAGATGATCGCGAGATTGTGAAACACGCCGTGCACCGGCAGGTTCATGTCGACGATCTCGGGCAAGGTCACGCGCAAGAGCGGCAGAAACAACCGTTCGGTCGCTTTGCCGAGAAAAGCATCTTCCATGGGCGGGCGGCCGACGATGGTGGTCGGATAAATCGGATTTTTCTTGTGCGTGATGCAAGTCACGTGAAACACCGGATAGTCATCGGCGAGTGAATAAAATCCAGTATGATCGCCGAACGGCCCTTCGCGGCGCAGCGGCTCGGCGGGATCGACGTAACCTTCGATGACGATATCCGAGTTCGCCGGCACCTCGACATCGACGCTGATCGCTTTGACCAGTTCGACGCCCTTCTTGCGCAGAAAGCCGGTGAACAAGATCTCGTCGATCTGCGGCGGCAGCGGCGCGGTGGCGGCGTAGATCATCGCCGGATCGCCGCCCAGGCAAACCGCTAATTCTAGGCGGCGGCGATTTTCTTTTTGCTGCTGGTAATGGCGCGCGCCGACCTTGTGCAGATGCCAGTGCATGCCGGTGGTGCGCCGGTCGTAAACCTGCATGCGGTAAAGTCCGACGTTGCGCGTGCCAGTGTTAGGATCCTTCGAGAACACCATCGGCAGGGTGATAAACGGTCCGGCGTCGCCGGGCCAGCAGGTGAGCACCGGCAGAACAGTCAAATCGGGATCGCGCTCGATCACTTCCTGGCATTCCCCGTCTCTGACGATCTTCGGCGGAATACCGGCGAGTTTGATTAGCTCGCCGAGCAACTGCAATTTGTCTTTGAAAGTTTTTGGCGGCTTGGTCTGGATCAGTTTGGCGATGGCGCGGGCGTGCTCTTCGATGTCGTCGACGCCGAGTGCCAAAGCCATGCGCTGCGCCGAACCGAAGGCGTTGATCAACAGTGGAATGGTTTTGCCGACGACGTTTTCAAACAACAGCGCCGGGCCGTTGGCTTTCATCACCCGGTCGGCGATCGCGCAGATCTCCAACTCGGCTTTGACCGGATAACTAATCCGTTTGAGTTCGCCGGCGCGCTCCAAAACTTCGACGAACTCTGCTAGGTTGTTAAAGGCCATAGTAATTTTCACCGACGGTAAATGAAAAGCACGCAACGCGCAACCAGCCGAAGGTCCAATGCGACGAGCCAAAGCGAGGTATCTCTGCGCTGGCCGCGCTGGTTCGTGCCGTTAGTGATTGCGGCGGTGACTCTGGCGGCGTTTTTTCCGAGCTTGAGTAACGACTTCGTCAATTGGGACGACGACAAAACGCTCTATGACAATCCTTTCTATCGCGGTTTGGCTTGGCCGCAAATCAAATGGATGTTCACGACCTTCCTCATGGGCCACTACCAGCCGCTCAGCTGGTTGACGTTCGCTTTCGACTATTCGCTGTGGGGCATGAATCCCGTCGGTTATCATCTGACCAATTTGCTGCTGCACATGGCCAACGGAGTGCTTTTCTATTTCGTCACTCGGCGGCTGCTCGTTGCGGCATTGGCGATTCCGCCAAGCGCGGAAAATTGGCGGCTCGATCTCAGCGCCGGTTTGGCGGCGCTGTTATTCGCGATTCATCCCCTGCGCGTCGAGTCGGTGGCTTGGGCCACGGAGCGCCGCGATGTGCTCTCGGGTTTGTTCTACTTCGCGACGATTTATTTTTATCTGCGTTTGGTTGAATGCTCGAAATTTAGCACGAGGCGACGTTGGTTGTGCGCGACACTCGCCATTTATTTCTTATCGCTGCTATCGAAGGCGACGGCGATCACTTTGCCTTTCATCTTGCTTGTGCTCGATGTTTATCCGTTAAAAAGATTGACTGGCCGGCCGGGCCAATGGTTCAAGCGGGAATCGCGTGGCGTACTCGGCGAAAAATTACCGTTTTTGATTTTGGCTTTGGCTTTTGCCGTCGCGGCGTTGTTGGCGCAGCAAGTTACTGGGGCGCTCAAACCGCTGGAACAATTCGGCATCGCTTCGCGTCTGCTCCAGGCGGGCTACGCTTTCATGTTTTATCTCGGCAAGACGCTTTGGCCCGTGAGTCTGGCGCCGATTTACGAATTGCCCGTCGACGTCGGTTCTTGGTTTTGGCTGTTCGTGTTTTGCGGCGTCGGAACGATTGCCCTGACGATGGCGCTCTTTTTCTTCAAGCGACGATGGCCGGCGCTGCTCGCCTGTTGGGTTTATTATCTAGTCGTTCTGGCGCCGGTCACCGGCGTGGCGCAGAGCGGACCGCAACTGGTCGCCGACCGTTATAGCTATCTGGCTTGCTTGGGTTGGCCATTGCTGATCGCCGGCGGATTTTATCGTTTGTCGCCGCAAGAAAGTTTCAATCGTCAGCGCTATTTTTTCAGCAGCGGTTTCGCAATCATGGTAGTTTTCTCGTTAGCGATCTTGACCTGGAATCAAACTAAAATATGGCGCTCGCCCATCGCGCTCTGGCAACATGGTACCGCCGTCGAACCGTTGGCGAGCATCGCCCACTACAACCTCGGCCGCGCCTATGAGCGAGAAAATAATCTGGCGCCGGCAATCGAAAGTTATCGGCGCGCGGCGACCGTAAATCCTAGCTATGCTAAGGCGCATTTCAATCTCGCGCGTCTGTTAGCGCTCAAAGGCGATGAAGCGCAGGCGCTGGCACATTATCGGCGGGTGATAGAAATACGTCCCGATCACGCCGACGCGCACAACGATTTAGGTTTGTTGCTGGAGTTGAAGGGCGAGGACACGGCGGCGGTGGTGGAGTTTCATAGAGCCATGGAAATCGAGCCGGCCCATGGCAGAGCGCTGTTCAATTTGGCCGAACTGTTGGCGCGACAAAGCGATCTCGCTAAAGCAATTGTTATGTACGAGCGCGCCGCGCGCAGCGAGCCCAACCAAGCGGCGATCCAAGTGCGCTGGGCGATCGCGTTGGCGCGCCAAGGGCAGTTGGCGTCGGCGACGGAGCATTTTCGCCGCGCGCTGGAGTTGCAGCCGAACGATAGCGACGCTCATGTCCTAATGGCGCGGTCTTTGGCGGCGCAGGGGAACAAGGACGAAGCTGAAAGCCACTATCGACAAGCGCTGCGCCTGATGAAAGCCGCGGGAAAATCTTCCGGCAGTGAACTGCGCGAGCTGAAGTAACCAGATGGCGACGAAAAGTACCAAACGCGCCGCCGCCAGCCAAGTTGCCATTCAATATCATTGGTCGGCGTGGCTGATCCCGCTGTTGATCGCCATGCTCACCGGCGCGACGTTTTTCCCGGCGCTGTTCAACGAGTTGGTCAATTGGGACGACGATGTCATGCTGGTCGACAATCCGCATTATCGCGGTTTGGGCTGGGCGCAGCTGCGCTGGATGTTTTCAACCTTTCACGCCGGTCACTATCAGCCGCTCAGTTGGCTTACACTGGGATTCGACTATTTGCTTTGGGGCATCGAGCCCTTTGGTTATCATCTGACCAGCTTGATTCTGCACGTCGTCAACGCGCTGGTCTTTTACTTTCTTTGCCGGCTGATTCTTACAATTATTTTTGCCACGCCGCGCCAGGCGGTTGGCTGGACGCTCAATCTCAGCGCCGCCCTGGCGGCGCTGCTATTCGCGCTCCATCCGCTGCGCGTCGAGTCGGTGGTCTGGGCCACCGAGCGGCGCGACGTGCTTTCAGGCGGGTTTTTCCTCGCCGCGATTTATTGCTACCTGCGCGCCAATTCTTCGCCGGCGTCGGCGCTCGAATCGCGCCAGCGCTGGCTTTGGCTCGCCGTCGCGGCACAACTTTTCTCGCTGTTGGCGAAGGCGACGGCGATCACGCTGCCGTTGGTGTTGCTGATTTTAGATGTTTATCCGCTGCAACGTTGGCGCGGCAGCTTACGCACATGGCTGGCGACCGGTGGCCGGCGCGTGCTTTGGGAGAAGCTGCCGTTTCTCCTGCTCTCGTTGGTGTTCGGCGTTGCTGCCTTGTTCGCCCAACACGACGTCGGCGCGCTGCGCCCGGTGCAACAATATTTTTTTTCCTACCGTTTGGGCCAAGGATTCTACGGCATCTGTTTTTATCTTTGGAAGACGCTACTGCCGATTGACCTTTCGCCTTTGTATGAGCTGCCCTATGACTTCGATGCCTGGACTCCGGTCTTTATCGTTTGCGCGGTAGTCGCGGTGGCGATCGGCGGGCTGGCTTTTTCTCTGCGCCGCCGTTGGCCTTGGCTGGCCGCGTGTTTGGCCTACTACGTCATCGTACTCGCGCCGGTTCTCGGCGTGGCCCAAAGCGGACCGCAATTGGTCGCCGATCGTTATAGTTATTTGAGTTGTTTGAGCTGGGCCATGTTATTGGGTGGGATTTTTTATTGCCGGTTGCAAAGTGCCAAGCCGGGTTATTTCAGTATCGCCGTGGTGATTTTCGCCAGCGTCGTAAGCTTAGGATTGTTGACCCGAACCCAAGTGGGTGTTTGGCATGATTCCGAAACCCTGTGGAAGCATGCGTTGCAAGTGACGCCGAACACCGCCATCGCCAACTACAATCTCGCCAAGGTCTATGAGACCAAGGGCAAAGCGCCAGACAGCGTGAAACTTTACCAGCGCGCGGTCGAGATCAATCCGACTTACTCCGAAGCGCACTACAATCTCGCGCGGCTGTTAGCGCAACAAGGAAAGCCCGATGACGCGATCGCGCATTATCGTGAAGCGTTGAAGTTCAAACCCAACGACGCCGAGACCCACAATAACTTGGGGCAACTGTTGGCGCTGCAAGGCAACGCCAGCGCCGCGTTGGCGGAGTATCGGCAAGCGCTGGCGCTCGATCCGCAGTTCGCCAAGGCCTATTTCAATCTTGGCCGGCTTTTTGTGCGCAGCGGTGAATTCGAGAAAGCGATAGATCATTTCCAGCGCGCGCTGCGGTTAGCGCCGGAGGCTGCCGAAGTTCACGTGGCTCTGGCCCGCTTGCTTGCGGAGCAGGGAAATAAAGATACGGCGGCGATTCATTACCAAGCAGCGGTGGATATTTTGAAAAATGCCAGGCCTAATCCATCTGGCAAGTAACCGGTTTTAATAAATCGATCATCGAAACGATAGCAACCGTCGGTGGAGCATTCATCTGATTCATGATTAGTTTGGCCAAACTGCAGCACTGACGACAGTTTGGTTGTTGAGTTGCAGACTGATTTTTTTCCATTTCCCATGGCGCGTAAAAACAGAACTAAAGCTCGACAGCCGGCTGCCGTCAGCGATGTGGGTGAAATCAAGAATGAGGAAGATTCTGCGCATTCCGTGCCCGGGAATCTACTGTCACTCGCAAGCCTGGTTTTGTTCCTTGGCGCATTTAGTCTAGTCTCCATCGGCAGCATCCAGCAACAATCTCCCACGGTAGACGAGCCGATCCATTTGCTGTCGGGCTATGCATCGTTGAAGTGGGGCGACTACCGCGCCAACCCCGAGCATCCGCCGCTGGCCAAGCTGTGGGCGGCTTTGCCGCTGCTCGCGATAAACATAAGAGATCCTCGTCCGACGGCGATCGAGTGGGACATTATTCCCACCACCGACCCGCATACCACGCATACGGCTACAGTGGCGGCAAAGTTATTCTTTGTCGACAACGATGGTGCAAGACTCTTTTTTTGGGCCAAGCTGCAAATTGTCCTACTCGCCCTGTTGCTCGGTCTTTTCATCTACCGCTGGAGTTGCGAATTGTTCGGCATCGAAGCGGCGTTGGCATCATTGTTTCTTTACGGTCTAGATCCGAACATCTTAGCGCATAGCCAAATCGTTCATACGGATATCGCCTTTAGCGCGCTGTTTTTCATCGGCAGCTATTATTTTTGGCACGCTCTGAACAAGCTTACTTGGTTCAATCTTGCGCTCACGACCGGTTTCTTCGGTTTGGCGGCAACGACGAAATATGCGTATCTCGCCATACTCGCGGTTTGGGGCGCGCTGGGCGTTTTGAGAGTATTCTCGTCACGACCGCAAGAGTTGTGCCTAGGTGGCATTCGTACCGTTTCACGCCGACGCGATAAGGCGCTGCTCGTTGGCGGAATTATCTTTTGCTCGCTCGTCGCTGCCTATTGCTTGATTTGGGCAGCCTACGGATTTCGCTTCAGTGCGGTTGCGGGCGACGGCAGATCCTTGCCGATGGCCAACGAGCTGTTGACTCAACCGCGGCTCAGAGGGTTGGTTTCTTGGTTGGCGCAACTACAGCTTTTTCCCGAAGCTTGGCTCTATGGACAACTCTTCGTATTGAATAACTTGCAACGGAAAGCTTATCTTTTCGGGGCGTACTCAGATCAGGGCTTTTGGCTGTACTTCCCGGTCGCGTTCGCGGTCAAGACGCCGCTGCCGACGTTGATACTCTTTCTCGGAACGCTGGTCTTGTGGTGGAAGCGGAAAATTGATCGGGCCAAAGTCACTTTTTTATTGCTCGCCGTAGCGGTCTATTTTTCGTTAGCCGTCTTTTCTCATTTGTCGATCGGCGTGCGCCACATTTTGCCAATCTATCCATTCTTGTTCGTTATGATCGGTGGCACGGTCGCGCAGCTTTGGCGGGTGCGAACCGTTGTCACCGGCGGCGCGATCACTGTTTTAGGTCTGTGGTGCGTTTGGTCGACGATCAACACCTATCCACACTTTCTTGCCTATTTTAACGAGCTGGCCGGCGGCGCGCGCCAGGGCCACAAAATTTTACTCGATTCTAACTTGGACTGGGGCCAGGATCTCAAAGGGTTGAAAGCTTGGATGACGCAAAACCAGGTGAAGAAAATTCAGTTCGTCTATTTCGGGTTTCACAATGACGCCGAGCCGCGTTACTTCGGTATCGACGCGCAATTTTTGCCGGGCAGTTGGGTCAGCTCCGATCTCACGTCAAACAAGTTCACCGACCCCTCGGACTATCTGGCGATCAGCGCCAATCATCTGTTTGGCCGGCACTACATCCGCGGCGAGCGACGTGTCGATTTTCTTAAACCGTTCTTATCCTTAAGCCCCACGGCGATTATCGGCCATTCGATTTACGTTTATCGGATCAGCCAAGCGATCGTCGCGTTACGCGAAACCGTCACGACGTATCCCGAGTCGGCGCAGGCTCATGCCGATCTTGGCAGTCTGCTGGAAAATCAAGGGGACGTCGCTGACGCTGAGAAACATTACCGCCAAGCGGTGCAACAACAAAGCGCGCCAACGAAGGCGTTGTATAATCTCGGCATGATTTTAGCGAAGCAAGACAATGTCGACGAAGCGATCGAATTCTTGCAGCGAGCCCGCACGGCGAGTCCAGGCGATGAAGATATTCACTATGATTTAGCTTTGGCGCTGGCGGTGCGAGGCGACATCGAGCACGCCATGGGAGAACTTCGCCAAACGATTCTCATCGAACCGCTCTATACCAAGGCGTATTACAATCTCGCCATTTTGTTAGCTCGGCAAGGGCAAAACTCAGAAGCTGTGGCAGCTCTTCGCGATGCCGTAAAGGCTAACCCGCTGTTCGCTAAGGCGCACTATCAAATCGGTGTAATGCTTGGCCAAGGCGGCGCCCATGAAGAAGCGATATGGAGTTACCGCCAAGCACTGCAAGTCGATCCGAGCATGGCAGAGGCGCACGAAAGTCTCGGTAAGTTGTTGGCCTCGATGGGCCGGACGGACGAAGGCGTGAAGCATCTCGAAGCGGCTGTAAGATTGATCAAGTCGCGCCCGCTCGCGCGGTGATCTTAGAAGGCAACTCCCACTGCTCATGCCGCCACTGAAAACCACTCAACTCTGGGCGACTCATCGCGTTGGCGCTAAGTCGGCGGTGAAAATTATCTTCGCTATCGTCGTCATTGCCAGCGTGCTGCGTTTCTTCGATCTCGGTCAGCTTCCCGCCGGGATCAATGTCGATGAAGCTTCGAACGGTTGGAATGCTTACACGCTACTCAAAACCGGCAAAGATCAACATGGTGTCGCCTGGCCGATTTTTTACACCCGCGCCTTCGGCGAGAACCGCAGCGTTTCGTATATCTACGCGTTGCTGCCGTTTCAGGCTTTCGCCGGCTTGAGCGTGCAGGCGACTCGGCTACCTGCCGCGTTCGGCGGCGTGCTCTCCATCTTGCTAATCTATTTTGTCGGTGCGCGGCTGTTCGGTCACCCGACCGGCTTGGTGGCCGCGGCGATGTTGGCGATGAATCCCTGGCACTTGCAGATCAGCCGTCTCGGCGTCGAAGCGTTGTTGGTGCCGTTGTTGGTCCTGGCTTCACTTACCGCTTTGTTGTGGGCTGATTTTCCGTTCGGCGCCGACGATACTCGTGGTCCCAAGCCAATTCGTGCCGCGCTGGCCGGATTGATACTTGGGGTTAGCTGTTTCGGCTATTGGGCGGTGCGGATATTCTTACCGCTGTTTTTTGTCGGCGCTGTCGCTGTTACGTGGCAACATTGGTGGCATCGACTAAAAACTCGCGACGGGGCAATCGCGATTGGCTGCCTGGCGCTGGCGATTACACTTGTTGGCGCGCCGCTGCTTTGGCGCCATCTCAGCGATCCGGAAATCGCCAAGCGCGGCCGAATCCAAGGTTGGGTTTGGGAGGAGTCCGATAGTTTCGCAGACAAGGCTACTAAAGCGCTGGCGCGCTATCCCGGCCACTTTGGGCCGGATTTTTTGTTCATCAATGGCGACAACGATCCGGCTTACTCGCCTTTGACCGGCGCCGCGCTGTTTCACTGGTACGATCTGCCATTGCTGATCTTGGGGCTGATCGTTTGTCTACGCCAGGCGCGTGCTTCGCCGCCGGCGCGCTTGTTGTTGCTTTGGTTGCTGCTTTATCCGCTGGCGGATCTGTTTGCGCGTCATTCCAGTTTACATGCGCTCAGAAGCCTGCCGGGATTGCCGGCGCTGGTTCTGTTAGCTGCCATCGGCGCGGTGCATGGGACAGAGTGGCTTTGGCGCCGCCGCTCGACGCTGGCGCCCATCGGCTACGCCTTGCTTGGGCTAGTCGCGGTATTCAACTTTATTTTTCTCAAGCAATTTTATTTGGACCGGAAGCCATCGGCGGAGAAATTTTACGCCAATCAGGTCGATCACTTCCAAGCATGTGAATGGCTTCGTCCCCAACTTGGCGGCGTCGATGCGGTGTTCTGGACCGGTTCGTCGGCGCACCGCTACATTTACACGGTCATCTGTCTTGGCTACGAACCCGAACAATGGTTTCGCGATGTCCGCGAGATCGTTCCCGGGCCGCTGCCCGGCGGTGTCTTCGCCCACGAAGATATTTATTTGCGTGTCGGCAAATTTCACTTCATGTTTGGCGACCAGCAGAGCCGCGCCGCACTCACCGAATTGCTGCACAACGATCGGCCGGATCGGGTGATGTTTGTCGTCAGGCCGGGGGATCTCGGTTTGCACAAGACTGCACGACCGATTCACGAGGTGCTGGGCCCGGACGGCAAGCCGACGCTGTGGATCTTCGACACTAAATTGTAAGCCCTCTTGAGCTCGGTAAAGACGTGAGACATTGCGATCCGCGCACGACGAGTAATATTATTGACCATGAATAGACAGGAAACTCGCGCGGCGAGAAAACGGAAACAGCGCCGGCCCGCACAAGGCGCCGTGGACGGTTCCGCCCGTTCCGTGAGAACGTTGTCATGGTTCTGGTTGGTTTTCGCCGCGGCGTTTGTTCTTCGGCTGATTTACCTTTGGCAGATCGAAGCCATCCCGCTTTTCTATCATCTCGCCGGCGATGGCCGGACTTACGACGAGTGGGCGCAGCGCATTTCTCGCGGCGATTGGTTGGGTCAGGGAGTTTTTTATCAGGCGCCGTTGTATCCGTACTTTCTTGGGCTGCTGCAAGTCGTCTTTGGCCACAATCTTTGGCTGATTCGTTTGCTGCAAATCATGCTTGGTTCCTTTGCTTGCGCGCTTATCTATCGAGTCGGCGAGAAATTGTTTTCCCGTGCCGCCGGTATCGCCGCCGGTCTGGTTCTCGCTTGCTACGCGCCGGCGATTTTTTTCGACGGACTGATTGAGAAAAGTGTTCTCGATGTCGCCTTACTCACTCTGCTAGTATTTATTCTGTTCAATTACGATATGACGAGTCATTGGGCGAAATGGCTCGCTGCCGGCGCAGTACTTGGCTTGCTCGGCTTGTCGCGGGAGAATGCGCTGATCTTGGTGCCGGTCGTTGCAGTATGGTTTTGGTTCCAAGTTGCTCAGCAGCGGGTACGTGGGCTCAGTCTGTTTTTCGCCGGGCTACTACTGGTTCTCTTTCCTGTCGGTTTGCGCAATTTGCTCATCGGTGGTGAATTCAAGCTGACGACATCGCAATTCGGTCCTAACTTTTACATTGGCAACAATCCCGCCGCCGACGGCAGCTATGGTTCGATTCGCAAGATCATTCACGAAACCCAGTTGGAAGGGCCGGATGCCAAACGTTTGGCCGAACGGGCATTGGGCCGTGCGTTGAGCGGCGGTGAAGTTTCCGGTTACTGGTCAGGCCAAGCGCTTGATTTCATCAAAGCCCAGCCCGCCGCGTGGTTGCGACTGATGGGTTTGAAGTCGTTATTGGTTTGGAACGGGCGCGAAGTCGAAGACTCAGACGATTTTTATATCTACCAGAACTGGTCGTGGCTGCTTGCGGGAATCGCTTGGTTCAGCCATTTCGGCGTGCTCGCGCCGCTCGCGGCCGTCGGTGTTTTGGTGACGATTCGGCAGTGGCGCCAATTGTGGCTGCTCTACGCGACGATTTTGTCATTGGCGGCGAGTGTGGCGGCCTTTTATATCTTTGGCCGCTACCGATATCCGTTGGTGCCGCTGCTGGCGCTCTTTGCCGGGGCAGGCATCGTCGAAACTTTTCAGTTGTTGCGGCAACGGGAGTGGCGGCAATTGGCGCAGGCTTTGATTGTGTTGATCGGCGTTGGCCTCGTGAGCAATTGGCCATTGCAAAAAAATTCCCGCGCCAGCGCTGCCGGGTACAACAATCTCGCCAACGCCTACGCCAAGCAAGGAAAAGTTGACGAGGCGATAAAAAATGCCGAGCGGGCGCTCGCGGTGGAGCCGGATTACGGTGTGGCGTATTACAATCTCGGCAATCTCCATGTTCAACGCGGCGAATTCGATTTGGCGAAAAAAAACTTCGAAACGGTGCTCGAACTCTTGCCCAACTTCGCCGAGGCGCATAGTAACTATGGTCAATTGCTCGCCCAACGGGACGATGTCGAAGCCGGCGTGGCGCAGTTCGAAAAAGCCATCGCGCTCAACCCGACGCTCGGTCGGGCGTATTTCAATCTCGGCGTGGCGTTGGTGAAACAGGGCAAGGTCGCTGCGGCGATTGGACCGCTCAAAGAAGCGGCGCGATGGAACGGCGGTTCGCCGCAGCCGAGTTTTTATCTTGGCAGCGTCTACGCGGCGCAGCATCGCTACGGCGACGCTGAAGCCGCGTTCAATCAAGCGCTAAGCATCGACGCCGGGTTTGTACCGGCGCACCAAAGCTTGGCGCAACTGCTGGCGCTCCAAGGCAAGGGTGCGGCGGCGCAGCGTCATTATCAGGCGGCGCTTGAGTTAATGCGACAAAGCGGTGCTGGACGCTGAAGCGGCAAGTTTATTTTAGCTTGATGGCGGTAGCGATTCGCAATTCCAATGACTTCAACTGATATTGAACTATCGGTGATCGTGCCGGCATACAACGAAGCGGCGCGAATCGCCAAAACCTTGTGGCGTTTGCGCAGCTATCTGACGCAATCGGGGTTGCACTACGAAATTCTCGTCGTCATCGACGGCGCGCGGGATGGTACGCTCGATGTCGTGCGCCAACTGGCGCGGCAGATTCCCGAGTTGAAAATTATCGAGCGCGCGGTCAATCGCGGCAAAGGATTCAGCGTCAAAGAAGGCATGCTGGCGGCGACGGGCAAGATTCGTTTGTTCTGCGACGCGGACAACTCCACTGACATCGCCCACTTCGATAAAATGAAGCCGCTGTTCGATGGCGGCGCCGATGTCGTCATCGCGTCGCGCAACGACTTTGACAGCGCCGGCGCCGAGCAGGCGGTCTCGCAGCAGTGGCATAAACGCGTCATTGGCCGGCTCGGCAATCGTATCGTGCAATGGCTGGCGGTGCCGGGGATTTGGGATACCCAGTGTGGCTTCAAGGCTTTTCGTGCGGCGGCGGCGCAGCGGATTTTTTCTCAGACCACTATCGAGCGTTGGGGCTTCGATATCGAAGTGCTGGCTTTGGCCCGGGCGTTAGATTATCGGATCGAAATTATTCCGGCGCACTGGATCAACGACGAGTGCAGCCATGTGCGAGCGGCGGATTACCTACGCGTGTTGACCGACACGTTAAAAGTGCGGCGCAACTTTCTCGCCGGCAAATACGATTGCTGAGCAACGACGAATTCGCGCGACGGCTCTAGTGCGGCAGCAGGCTGCCCATCCAACTGACTGCCAGGCCGATGGCGAGAAAAACCAGCGTCATGGGATTGCGCTGCTCGATGCGGTGCACCTGGGGCAAGATGTCGGCGGTGGCGATGGCTAAAAAAGTCCCGGCGGAAATGCCGATCACCACGGCGATGTTTTCCGGCGACAAGGAACGGAAAAACAAATAGGCGATGATTGCGCCGATCGGCGTCGTCAGTGAGAACAGCAGGTTCAGCCAACCGACTCGGCGCCGTTGCCAACCGGCGGCAAGTAGGATCGACGAGATCGACATGCTGTCGGGAATCTTGTGAATGATCACGGCGAACAAGACCACTGGACCGATTTGCGGCAAAATTAATCCGGCGCCCAGCGCGATGCCGTCGAGCAAGCTATGCAGCGAGATGCCGAGAAACGCCGGGATGCCCATCTGATGAATGTCGCAGCCAAATTCTTCGCAGGCGTGGACGAAGACGAAGCGCTCCATGACGAAGATCAATAGAAAGCCCGCCAAGATCGGCCAGCCGAGAGCGTCGTTCAAGACCCGGCCAGTTTCCGGCAGCATGTGAAAGAACACGGCGCCGAGCAAAACCCCGGCGCTGAAGCTCAACAGCAGCGCTAACGCCCGTTGCGACAGCGCTTTGAGCAGCGGCAAGAAGCCGCCGAGCAAAGAGATGAACATGACGGTGGGTAAGTAGATTGCTAAAGTCGCCATGAAATTTCGCCAGCCGTGGACGCTAACACAGGCTTATAGGCGTAGCAAACCAGGAGAGCGGTGGGAGGCGGCCAAGCGGCGTCACGGCGCTTGTGCGGATAATTTTCATTGCTCCGAAATGACCTGCATGCTAATTCAATGAATCACTACGTACGAGGAGATTTGATGATGAAGAATTTTTTGTTCGGTTTGATTGGATTGAGCTTAGTGGCGGGTTGCGCGGCGTTGGAGCCGGGGCAACGAGCCAGCGCCGATCTCAAGGACAAGGATGGCAAGACCGTCGCGACGGCGATGCTGAGTGAACGGCAGGGCGGTGTGCACGTGCACTTGGAAGCGAAAGGGCTCACGCCGGGATCCCACGCCGTTCATGTCCATGCGGTGGGTAAATGCGAAGGGCCGGCATTTACCAGCGCCGGCGGTCATTTCAATCCGGGAAGCAAGAAGCATGGTCTGAAGAGCCCCGATGGCCCTCACGCCGGCGACTTGCCGAACATGACGGTCGAGAAAGACGGCAGCGGACGCTTCGAAGCGACCACCGACCGCTTTACGCTACGCGCTGGTCCGTTGTCCGTGTTTGACGCCGATGGCAGTGCCTTGATGATTCACGCCGGCACTGACGATAACGTCACCGATCCTACCGGCAACGCCGGCGACCGGGCGGCCTGCGGTCTGATCGTCGCGCGCTAAATTTTTTACAAATAGTGCAGCCTAGCCTGACCCTGGGCTAGGCTGCGTTCGGCTTGGGCGATGCGTTCCATCGTGCCGAGATCCTGCCAGAATCCTTCGAAGCAAAATCCGTAGAGCGGTTCGCCGGCGCGCAGCATTTTCGGATAGGTTTGCCGCGTCGTGCTGAATTTTTCCACCACGCCGTGGCTGTCCATATAGTCGAAAATTTTTGGTTGTAAAATCTGTACGCCGGTGAACATCAGTTTGCGCATCGTTCCCGTCGACGGTGGGTCAATCCTGCTGTCGAGAAAGCGGCAAATTTTTCCCGCGCCGTCGATGTCCATGGACCCGTAGCGATCGGCGTCGGCATCGGGCCGCAGCACCAACGTCGCGCTGGCTTGGTTTTTTTTGTGAAACCTAACCACCTCGGCGAGGTTGACGTCGATCAACGCGTCGGTGTTGATGACGATGAACGTATCGTCTTGGAGAAAGCGTCGGGCTTTGCGCAGTCCGCCGCCGGTGTCGAGCAGTTCCGCTTCATGGGAATAGCTGATGCGTAGGCCGAGTTTGCCGCCGTCGCCGAGATGATTTTCCATTTGCCCGCCGAAGTGGTGCAGGTTGATGACGATTTCTTCGATGCCGTAATGGCGCAGCAGCAATAGCGCGTACTCGATCATCGGCCGGCCCGCCACCGGCACCAGCGCTTTGGGTTTGCCGTCGGTGATCGGCCGCAGCCGGGTGCCTTGGCCGGCGGCGAGCACCATCGCTTTCATGACCGGCCTCGGGATCGGGGAAGGCAGTAGGCAGTAGGCAATAGGCAATAGCTCGGATTTGGAATGACATTTCTACTTATGCATTCTGCAATATGCATTCTGCATTGTTTTTCTACAGGCGTCCCGGTCACAGCATCGCCTCGAAGTGCTCGAGCAGCAGCGGCAGGATCTTTTGGGTTTGCGCGGTTTGCATCAGGTTGCGCTGGAGCCGGCGTACGGTCGGCGGCACGAACTTCATGTAGCCGGGTTTGCCTTTGACGATATCGAGATAATAAAAGCGCCCGACCACTTTGAGATCGCGCTGGATCGCCGACAGGCGATAGACTTCGCTGAACTCATCGAATGCCGGCGTGTTGGCTTCCAGTTCCCGTTTGCGTTCGAAGTAGTAACGCACCAGTTGGGCTTCGAGCTCGGGGCGAATCACGCTGTCGGTGATCCGGTCGTTGAGCAGCGACGCCAGATCGTACGGCGCCGGCGCCAACAAGGCGTCTTGAAAATCGATGACCCGCACTTGCTCGTCGCGGATCATCAGGTTCCAGCTATGATAGTCGCGATGGCTGAGATAGCCCGGCTGGCTATCCAAGATCGCCGCGATGTCGGTAAAAGTTTTTCTCAGCGCTGCGATTGTCGACGCGGCGGCCTTCGCTCCCGGTCGTTTGACTAGGCCCCACTCGATGAAATGTTCGAACTCCCAGAGATAGAGTTTGGCGTCGAAGCGCTGCTGAAAGGCGACGCAGCCATCGTCGCGTTGGCGCGTGCCGCGCAATTGTAGATTCAACAACTCGTCGATCGCTCGGCGATACCAAATGACGACTTCACCGTCGGCCAATCCTTGCACCCGATCCCAGAGCGCGGTGTCGCCGAGATCTTCGAGAAATAGCAGCCCTTCGTCGGGCCAGTGGCCGAAGAGCTCGGGCACTTTGGTGCCGATGGCGCTGAGAAAACGATGGACGTTTAGAAACGGCAATTCTTTGGGCGGGTCTTTGAAGATCGCCAACTCCTCGCTCGAAAGCGGCAGCGCGCTGCCGGCAGGCAATTCCATGACGATCATCGTTGCCGGCACTTTTTCGCCGCTCAACTGAACACGATAGTAGCGCCGGCTGGAAGCGTCGCCGGCCAGGGCCGTGACCGCAGTGAGCGCCGTGGCGGCACTGAACGCTTGGCTGATTTTCGCCGCGACGCGCTCTGTGATCGTTTCTGTCAATGTCGGCCTGCTGAAGAGTTCCGCTGGTCTGGATACGATTGGATTCTAAGCTGCGCTGGCGCATCGCTGGCGACCGCCGGCGATTAGACTTCTCACCAGCCGTTGAAGCCGACGGTGATTTTACCGGCGTCGACGATGACCGGCACACGGCGCCGGCCGTTGGTCAATTTCAACATGCGCTCCAGGTCGGCGTCGTCTTCGAGCACGTTGATGTATTCGAACGGGATCTTACGCCGGGAGAAGTCCGCACGGGCTCCCGAAGTGAACTGTCAAAGATCCTGACCGAAGATGAGAATTTTTTCGTCCATTTTTTGCTTGCTGCCTTTGATCAAAAATAAGGAGCTTGGCGTTAAATTGCAAGTGACTCTCAGGCTATGTTACCTTCGAAAGAATTTATTGTCGCCGATTGACCGACGGAGAGAAAATTGTGTCGATTCCCATCGCCATCGCCCAGATCAACCCCAAGCTTGGAGACCTGCACGCCAATCTAGCGCTCTACGAAGAGAAGATTCGCCAGGGAGTCAAAGACCATGCAGCCCTGCTGTTGTTTCCCGAATTGAGCCTCACCGGCTACTTCCTGCGCGATACCGTGCCGAGTGTGGCGCTGCTGGCGGATTCGCCCGAGATGGCTACGCTCAAAAAATTGAGCCGTGAATTGCCTTTCGTCGCGGGACTCGTCGAAGAAAGCGCCGATCATCGCTTTTTCAATTCGGCGGTTTACTTCGAGGACGGCGAGATTCGCCACGTGCACCGAAAAGTTTATTTGCCGACCTACGGCATGTTCGACGAACAACGTTACTTCGCCAGGGGCGACCGGGTGCGCGCCTTCGATTCCAAATTCGGCCGCTTGGCGCTGTTGATCTGCGAGGATCTCTGGCATCCGTCGACGATCTATCTCGCCGCCCTCGACGGCGCCCTGGCGGTGATTTGCCCCTCGGCGAGCCCGCTGCGCGGCGTCGTCGATGGCCAGGTCCAGGACGACAACGCGCGCTATTGGGAAATGATCAACTGCGCCTATGCCGAGACCTACAGCGTGTTCATGATTTACGGCAATCGCTGCGGTTTCGAAGACGGTGTCGGCTTTTGGGGCGGCTCTGAGATCGTCGATCCCTTCGGTCAGCGGGTCGCCAAGGCGAAATATTACGACGAAGATTTCATCGTCGCCGAGGTCGCCATGGAAGCGGTGCGGCGCAAGCGCACCATGGCGCCGCTGCTGCGCGATGAGGATTTGGATTTGACGATCAACGAGCTGATGCGTATCCGCGAGCGGCCGGCGGCGCAGCCGCAACCAAAGGGAAGAAGAGAATTAACCGCAAAAAGCGCAAAGGGCGCAAAAAAGATTTCCAAATTGTAGGGGCAAGCCCCTGTGGTTACCCATTTGCCTGTCGGTTGCACGCTGATAACTGATCGCTGATCCATGATTCAAATTCCCACCAACACGACATTGTTGCGCGCGATCCTCACCGGCTTTATTCGCAACGAAGTTCACAAGACCGGACTCAAGCGCGCCATCGTCGGCTTGTCCGGCGGCGTCGATTCGGCGCTCAGCGCCATGCTGGCGGCGGAAGCGCTCGGCGCGGATAATGTGCTGGCGATCTTAATGCCCTACCAGACTTCCAATCCCGAGAGCCGGGCCCACGCCGAGCTGGTGGTGCAGCAGAGCGGCATCGTCTCGCTGCTGGTCGAGATCACGCCGCAGATCGACGCTTACTTCGCGAAGTTTCCCGACGCCGATGCGCGCCGACGCGGCAACAAGATGGCGCGCGAACGCATGACGATTCTCTACGACCACTCAGCGCGTTGGAATGGCTTGGTCATCGGCACCAGCAACAAGACCGAGCTGCTGCTCGGTTATGGCACGCTGCACGGCGACATGGCTTCGGCAATCAATCCGCTGGGCGATCTTTATAAGACTCAAGTTTGGGCTCTGGCCGAGGCCCTTGGCGTACCGCTCGCGATCGTCAATAAAGAGCCGTCGGCGGATCTCTGGGCCGGCCAAACCGACGAAGGCGAGCTCGGCTTCAGCTACCGCGAAGTCGACAAGCTGCTCTATCTCATGGTCGATCAGCGCTACACCAAGCCCGAACTGATCGCCGCCGGTTTTGCCGAACGCTTCGTCGACGATATCGCACTGCGGATCATGAATTCGCAATTCAAACGCCGCCTGCCGGTGATTGCGAAAGTATCGCAGCGTACGATTGATAGAGATTTTCGCTATTCCAGAGACTGGGGAAAATAATGGTCGAGGATGGCGGATCGAGGATCGAAGATCGCGCTATTCTCTATCGTCGATCCGCCATCCTCGACCCGCTTGTGGGGCTCTAAATGGCGGGGCTGCTCTACATCGTCCCCACGCCGATCGGCAACCTCGAAGACATCACGCTGCGGGCGCTGCGGATTCTCAAGGAAGTCGATGTGATCGCGGCGGAGGATACCCGCCATACGCGTCATCTGTTGACCCACTACGGTATCACCACGGCGCTCACCAGTTATCACGAGCACAACGAGCGCGAGAAGGCGGCGGCGCTGATCGAGCGGATTCAAAACGGCGCTAGCGTGGCGTTGGTTTCCGACGCCGGCACGCCGGCGATCGCCGATCCGGGATTTCGTCTGGTGTGCGAGGCGATTCGCAGAGGCGTGCAAGTGATCGCCCTGCCCGGCGCTTGCGCCATGGCGACGGTGTTGAGCGCCAGCGGATTGCCGACGGATCGCTTTCAGTTCGAAGGCTTTTTGCCGGCGAAAAAATCCGAACGCAAGACCAAGCTGCAAGCGCTGCGCGACGGCGCGGCGACGCTGGTTTTTTACGAAGCGCCGCATCGCTTGCTCGAAACCCTCGGCGATCTGCAACAGATCCTTGGCGAGCGCCAAATCGTCGTCGCCCGCGAGGTGAGCAAGCTTCATGAAGAGTTTCTGCGCGGCACGGTGGGCGAAGTGATCGGCCAGCTTGGGGATCGCGAGATCAAAGGTGAAATCACCCTGGTCGTGCACGGCTCGAGCGGCGAAGCGCAAGTTTCCGAGCAGCAGTTGCGAGTTGAGATTAGTAAACTCAGCAGCGCGGGTACCGGCGTCAAGGAGATCGCCGAAATGCTCGGCGAGCGCTACGGCTTGTCCAAGCGCGAAGTTTATCGCCTGGCGTTGGAGAGTAAGAGCTTAAAAAAGTCGGAATGATTGCGCGGCCGAATAGCAATTGCGGTTGGCATAGAAGGGCGTATGCAATACGCCCCTACGAGCGCCGGATGGTGAAGCCGTGAAAATCATTTCTCGCCGATTCCCAGCGGACTTCGACATCGGTCACACGCGCGCCGTCGGGGCCTTGGCGGCACCAGGCGATTAACTCTTCGAGCTTGTGCTTGGCGCCTTCGGCGACGGCTTCCACGGTGCCGTCGGCACAGTTCATTACCCAGCCGGTTAAGCCGAGTTTCTCCGCCTCCTGGAGCGCCGACGCGCGATAGTACACGCCTTGGACACGGCCGTGAATTTTTAGCTGCACGCGAGCCGCGCTAGTTGTTTAGGCCATCATCATACCGGCATTTTTTAGCCCACGCGCGGGGCCCGCGCAAGCGCGCTAACCCGCGATAAATTAATTTGACAAGCGACCGGCGATTTTTGTAGGCTGGCGCCGTTTTGCATGGGTCCGGTTACCGAAGAGCGCGCCGACAGGTTCCCGTCGTTGAGACCCGTTTGAGGCCTGCCCTTTGGCTACGTCTTTCCCCTGGGGAGTATGAGCAATCGTCGATTCAACTAGGAGGGCCAGAGGATGGGAGCAAAATTATACGTCGGCAATCTTCCCTACAACGTAACGGAAGAACGCCTGCAGCAACACTTCGCGCAGCATGGGTCGGTGCTGAGCGCGCGCATCATCACCGACAAATTTACCGGCCGGTCCAAAGGGTTCGGCTTTGTCGAGATGGGCGGAGATCAGGACGCCGCCAAGGCGATCAGCGCGCTCAACGGCACCGACTTCGAAGGGCGTAATATCGTGGTCAGCGAAGCTCGGCCCCAAGCGCCGCGGGAATCGCGGCCCGGAGGCCGAGGCGGTTTTGGCGACGACCGACCGCCGCGGCGCGATCGTTACTAACTCGCTCCGAGCAGTTCCATTAGTTCCGCTTCCGTTAGGATGCGCAGGCCGAGCTCTTGGGCCTTCTTGAGCTTGGATCCCGGCTCCGCGCCGGCGACCACATAGGCGGTGTTGCGGCTGACAGTCGAAGCCACGCGGCCGCCCAAGGCTTCGATGCGCTTTTGCGCTTCCGGGCGCGACATGCTTTCGAGCCCGCCGGTCAATACGAAAGTCGCGCCGCTCAAGCGGCCGGCTTTTTTTTCTTCCACTTTAAAGCGCACGCCGGCGTTCAGCAGCTTATCGACCACTTGGCGATTCTCACTCTGGGCGAAAAAGCGCGCGATGCTTTTCGCTACTTCCGGACCGATCTCGCGGATCTCGATCAATTGTTCGTCGCTCGCGTCTTCAATTTTTCTCAAATCGCCGAAATGCTCGGCCAACAGTTTCGCCGTCGCTTCGCCGACGTGACGGATGCCGAGCGCGGTTATGCAGCGCGGCAAGGTCGAGTCTTTGCTGCGCTCCAAGGCGTCGAGTAAATTCTGCGCCGACTTTTCCGCCATCCGTTCGAGCTTGGCCAACTGCTCTTTGCTGAGATTGTAAAGATCGGCGACATCGCACACCAGGCCGCGCTCGACCAGTTGGTCGATGAGTTTTTCGCCCAGCCCTTCGATGTCCATGGCGTGGCGCGAGCCGAAGAATTTCAAACTCTCTTTGAGCTTGGCAGGGCAGGAGATGCCGATGCAGCGGTAGGCCGCTTCGCCTTCTTCGCGATAAACCGTCGAAGCGCACACCGGGCAGTGCTCGGGCATGACGAAAGTTTTTTCCTCGCCGCTGCGTTTTTCCTCGAGCACGCGAACGACGTAGGGAATCACGTCGCCGGCGCGCTCGACTACCACGGTGTCGCCGATGCGGATATCTTTGCGGGCGATCTCGTCCATGTTATGCAGCGAGGCGCTTTTGACGATGACCCCGCCGATGGGCACCGCTTCCAGGCTTGCCACCGGTGTCAGCGTGCCGGTGCGGCCAACTTGCGGTTGGATATCGAGGATGCGCGTGGTCGCCTGGCGCGGTTTGAATTTATAGGCGATCGCCCAGCGTGGCGAGCGGGCGATCTCACCCAAGCGGCGCTGATATTCGTTGCTGTTCACTTTGATGACCAGACCGTCGATCTCGTAGGGGAGCGCGTCGCGTTGGTTTTCGATTTCATCCCGGTAAGCGATCACTTCGCCGACGCCGCGGCACACTTGGCCGCGCGGCACCGGCTTCAAGCCCCATTCTTTTAACGCGGCGCAAAATTCGCCGTAGCTGGCGACGCTCGCGCCTTCGAGGCTGCCGACGCCGTAGCAATAAATGTCCAGCGGCCGTTTCGCGGTGACGGTCGAGTCCAACTGTTTGAGCGAACCGGCGGCGGCGTTGCGTGGGTTGGCGAAAACCGGCTCGCTCTCTTCTTCGCGCTCGCGATTAATTTTTTGAAATGCTTGGCGCGAGAGAAAAACTTCACCACGCACTTCGAGACGGCGGGGCACCGGCCGAGCATTGGCGCGCAGCGCCAACGGGATCGAGCGGATGGTTTTCAGATTCACCGTGATGTCTTCGCCATTGATGCCGTCACCGCGCGTCGACCCGACGGTCAATTTGCCGTCGAGGTAGACGAGTTCCACGGCGAGGCCGTCGATTTTCGGTTCGACAAAATATTCCACCGGCTCGCTTAGTTTGAGAAAACGCTGGATCCGCGCTTCGAATTCTTCCAGCTCCTCCCGATCCATGGCGTTGTTGAGCGAGAGCATCGGCAGGCTGTGCTGCACGGTGGTAAATTTCTCCAGCGGCGGCGCGCCGACTTTTTGCGTCGGCGAGTCGGGCGTAGTGAGTTCGGGGTGTTCTTGTTCGATCTCCACCAGACGGCGGAACAGCCGGTCGTATTCGGCGTCGCTGATCGCTGGATCGTCGAGCACGTAATATTGGTAATTGTGCTTGTTGAGCTGCTCGCGCAGTTCGGCGATTTCCCGTTCGGCGGTAGGGCGAGAGGTTTTTGCCATAGCAGTGATCTTTACCAGTATCCTTGGCGGCCAGTTTAGCGCGTCGCGGAGAAAAATTTAGCATAGTTGGCGCGCTGAATGAAGTTAGCAAAACCTTACGTGTCGTGGCAACGTCAATATGTCATGTTAACAGCAACGCGATTATGTCAGGGTAGTGCGTTGGGTTGAGGTCGTAAGTTAGAAACCTGGCCATAGCGGAACCCCACCTTGTTGGAGTTGGTTCGATATAGGCCAAGTGTGTGCGT
>SHYW01000070.1 GCA_009692615.1 Deltaproteobacteria bacterium
GCCAACCGAAGGAGAACCCAACACCAAAATCTAAATCGACGTGCCAGCTCAACAATAAACCCCAGGGGCTTCAAAGCCCTTTTCTCTTAACCTGACTGGTACACTATTGCGCCGCTATCTGGCACATTTTCTCTCCGCCATTGACAGTTCTCCCAGCCGTGGCACGTGTGCTGAAGTTGACTATTCAGCCTTGGGAGATGCGAGCTGCGGACGATTTCGAGCGGGTATTCGCTGCGCTAAACAAGCAGCGCCCGGATGGACTCTATGTGTCCCCGAGCCCGCTAATGAATGCTAACCAAAAACAGATTGTGGCCTTTGCCTTAAAGAGCCGTTTACCGTCGGTCTACGCCAGCAGAGAAGCTGTAGATGCCGGAGGGCTTCTGTACTACGGGGCGGACCTCGCGGAGAGCTACGGGCGCGTCGCATATTTCGTGGATCGAATCCTGAAGGGAGCCAAGCCGGCCGATCTGCCGGTGGAGCAGCCGATGAGGTTCGAGTTTGTGATCAATCTCAAGACGGCGAAGCAGATCGGCATTACGATTCCACAGTGGACGCTGATGAAAGCGACCAAAGTGATTCAGTGAAAGAGATCGGGAGTCTGAGGCCAGTTGTCGGCGCGCAAGGCTTTGCTTTCGTCAAACTCGTTCTCGCACTCTTGCTGTTTGGCGTGGTCGAATCAACAGGGATTTTGCGGAGCGCCGCCGAGCGTTTTCACGGTAGGCGGAATGAGTGAGCCGTGCTACACTCAGCTTGCGAATTTAAGGCGCGAGGTGAGCTATGGGCGTTAGGACATTCGAGGGCATCGTGGAGCAGGGCCAAATTCGTTTGCCGGCTAGTGTTAGGTTACCGGAAAAGGCAAAAGTCTATGTGGTCATACCAGACGTTGAGGTCCAGACAGTAGCTTACATTGGCAGCCCTCGGCTTGTGCATCCTGAGCAGGCGGCAGACTTCATAAAGCAAGTGATCGAGGAACCGCCCGATGCCGGCGTATGACGATCGATTTTTCAATCCGCCTGGGCCGCTCGCGAGAGTCACTCTGCGCACTTCCAATGACGTCAACGCAGTGACTGATGTACCGATGTTGATCGATTCAGGGGCTGATGTGACGTTGGTTCCCCAACAATCGATTGATCTGCTTGGCGCAACCGCAGATTCAGATGCAGCTTATGAGATCATGGGTTTTGACGGCAGAAAGAGCTTTGCCCACGTGGCGAGTCTCGATCTGATTTTTCTCAGACGAGTTTTCAGAGGGCGATTTCTCATCGGCAATCAAGAATGCGGCGTCCTGGGACGCGATATCCTCAATCACGTCGCAGTGTTGTTGGACGGCCCGCGGCTGGTTTGGGATGAACGAAATTTCACCGGCAAGTAACCACATTACTGAAAAAACTGCTTCATTCGTTTGCCTCACCCCGTAAAGTCCAGCCGATTTTCGACTGCAATTTTAAACCGAGATCCTGAGATGTGATTGAAAACCGCCGAGATGCCAATCCGATCGGTTGAGCTTCAGACCAACCGCACCCAAGGTTTTTGCAGCGAGGTGGCATAGCCGATTTCGCAGGCGACGGCGACGCCGGCGGCGTGGAGATCTTCGATGAGTTTGGCGGCTTGGCGCTTAGCGACGGCGATGAGCAGGCCGCCGGAGGTTTGCGGGTCGAGGGCGACCTGCACGAGGCCTTCGCGGATCGATTTGTCGATGACCATTTTGTCGTCGAGGTAATCTTTGTTGCGCTTGCCGCCGCCGGTGACGTAGCCTTTTTCGGCCAAGCGCACGGCGTCTTTCAAGATCGGCAGCTTGGCCGATTCGATCACCAAGGTGACGCCGCTGCCGCTGGCCATTTCCTGGGCATGGCCGAGGATGCCAAAGCCGGAGACGTCGGATACCGCGTGGGGTTTATGTTTGCGCACGGCCAACGACGCCGCGGCGTTGAGCGTGATCATGGATTTGACCGCTTCGCTGACGCTTTCTTCGGAGGCTTTGCCTTTTTTCAGCGCCGTCGTGACGATCCCGGTGCCGAGCGCTTTGGTCAGGATCAACGCATCGCCTTCTTGGACGCCGACGTTACGAAAAATCTTGTCGGGATGAATCACGCCGGTGACCGACATGCCGTATTTGATTTCTTCGTCGATGATGCTGTGGCCGCCGATGATCACCGCGCCGGCTTCGATGACTTTATCCGCGCCGCCTTTGAGAATCTCGCCGAGGATGGCCATGTCCATTTTGTCCCTGGGAAAACAGACGATGTTCATGCAGGTTTTCGGTTCGCCGCCCATGGCGTAGACGTCGCTCAGCGAGTTGGCGGCGGAAATCTGGCCGAACAAATAGGGATCGTCGACAATCGGCGTGAAAAAATCCACCGTGTTGACGATAGCGAGATCGGGCCGCAGACGATACACCCCGGCGTCGTCGGAGGTTTCGGTGCCGACCAGCATGTCGGGGTGTTTGAACTTCGGGAGGTCGTGCAAAACTTGCGCGAGGTCGGCGGGGCCGAGCTTAGCAGCTCAACCCGCGGCCTTAACTTCTTGCGTCAAGCGCACGGCTTTTTTCTTGCCGAGCATCATGATGGGACAATGTAGATGGAACGGCGACTAATTTCAATGCGCGATTGTTTTTCCGGTTCGAGAGTCGGTGAACGGCGCGTTCATGTAGGGGCAGGCCCGCGTGCCTGCCCGGCGGAGGGCGACCACGGGGGGTCGCCCCGACAAAATCAACTCGGCATTTCGCGATCGGGGTATGAACCCCGCTCGCGACCAAAGGGGATGCTCGCCCCCTTTGGAAACCCCATTTAGTTGTGCCCGCCGCAAGCAGCGGGGAATATTAGATTCAATCAACCTGAAATTCGGATTATTTTTTTGCCGCGCTCGGCGGAGATTTCAGTTTGCGGATATCGCCGATGCGAATGGTCAGTCCGGCGCGGTCGAAGTATTCCAACAACGGGATGATATATTTGCGGCTCGAGCCGATTAGATCGCGGAACGCGGCGGCGTTCATTTCACCTTTCTCAGTCAGAAACTGCACCAGCGTTCCACGCAGTTGTTCGATGCTGCTGGCGAGATAATACATGTCGGTGGTGACGCGGACGACGGAACCGTCCCGTTCGAGCAGGCGGATGACTTCGGTGAGTCGATTGCGCGGCACGCCGGCCTGTTTTTCGATCTCCTTCAAATCCGGCGGCGCCAGCGGCTGCTCGCCGAGGATTTTTTTGATCTTGTCCATCAAGACGGTTTCCTGACCGCCGAGCTGCACCTTATGACTTGCCAGGCGCAGCAGATTTTCTTCCTTGGCGATGAGTTTCTCTTTGATGAATAGATCGACGACGACGCGGAAAGTTTTCGGCGACAGTTCATAGACGAGCTTGCCGCGCAGTTCTTCCATGTCCATGCCAGGGATTAACGGATGACCGGCGTGAAATTCCTTGAGTATCTTCAACAACCGATCTTTCAGTTGGCTCCATTTCAATTCCGTGGTGTAGACTTTCTCGCCTTCGGCATTGAGCGCGCGCAGCGATTTCAACGCGTCGACTTTCTGCCGCGCTTCTTCTTCGCGCAGGTTTAAAAACTGGTAGATGGCGTCGATGGACAGGGCGAAGGCTGAGCTTTCATTCAAGAAGTTTTCCATCAGCTCGGCAAAGTCGCCGGTATGCAGCGCCTTCAGCCGGCTCGGCAGATTTGGATCGCCGCGTTTGTGGCGCTTGGCCCAAGGATGGATCACCGTGCCGCCGCCGAGGGTGCGCTGGGCGGTTTCATCGCGGGCGACGAAGTGATCGCCGCGTAGGACCAGCAGCGGTTCTTCCAACGTGATCTGGCAATAGAGCGATTCTTTGGCCTCGGCTTTTTCTTTGTCGCCGAGCAAGACGATTTTGCCCAAGCGTTCGGCGGCGCCCATGTGGATGCGCAGCCGCTGATGATTCTTGATTCCTTTGGCCGCCGCGGGACGGACTTCGAGGAACGCGTCGAATCGTTCTGTAGTCAGCGACAGCTTGTCGTGGCAAATCACTTGGCCGCGCTCGATGGACGCGCGCTCCGGCCCGGTGAGATTTATGGCGACGCGCTGGCCCCAGCCGGCGCGCTCGACGGATTGGCCATGCACTTGTAGGCTGCGCACGCGGAATAAATTATCCCCCGGCAAGCAGCGCACCTGCTCGCCGACTTTGATCTCGCCTGAGAGCGAAGTGCCGGTGACGACTACGCCGTGGCCCTGCAAGACGAAGGCGCGATCCACCGGTAAACGGAAATAGCCGCTCGGCGCCGCGTGAGTCGCGGATTTCAGCGTCGTCGAAATCAGTTGCTTCAATTCTTCCAAACCCTGGCCGGTGACCGATGAGACCGCGATCTTCGGCGAGTTTTCCAGCGTCGTGCCGAGCGTCATGATTTCGATTTCCTCTTCGACATCGGCGATGCGCGAAGGGGCGAGATCGGCTTTGGTGATGACGAAGATCGCCATCTTGATGCCGAGCAGATGGACAATGTCCAAATGCTCCTCGGTCTGCGGCATGACGCCGTCGTCGGCGGCAACGGTGAAGAGCACGAGATCGATGCCATGGGCGCCGGCGAGCATGTTCTTGATGAAACGCTCGTGACCCGGCACGTCGACGACGCCCGCCGAAGTTCCGTCCGGCAGATCGAGATGGGCGAAGCCCAAATCGATGGAAATGCCGCGCTCTTTTTCTTCTTTCAACCGGTCGGTGTCGATGCCGGTGAGGGCTTTGATCAAGCTGGTCTTGCCGTGATCGATATGGCCGGCGGTGCCGATGATGTAAGGCATGGGGAAATTACAAATTACAAATTCAATATTCCAAATTATTCGGAACGGAATTTGGGGACTAGGTCATTGGCGTCGAAGATGGTTCTTAGGTCGAGGAGAAACTTGTCGTCTTGGATGCGGCCGATGATTGGCGGATCGGCCTGGCGAAATTTTTTCGCGATGGCGTTGGCGCTGAGTTTTGCATTCTCAATCGTGATCACGACCGTCGGTAGTTCTTCGGTGGGCATGGCTCCGCTGCCGATCTGCGATGTCGAGTCTTGTAGCGCTAAGCTAAAATCTTTGCCGAGGGTGGTTCCAAGTTTAGGTAGCAACGACTGGCCCATCGCTCGGACTTCATCTACGGATCGCGTGAATGCTCTCAGAGTTGGAATTTCTTCGACGATGTTGGGCGATTGGCGATAGCGGCGCAGGGTTGCTTCGAGAGCGGCGAGCGTCAACTTGCCGCAGCGCAGCGCGCGCTGCAGATGATTTTTGTTGATCTTGCCGATTAAGTCTTTTTTGCCGACCATCAGTCCGGCCTGAGGGCCGCCGAGAATCTTGTCACCGCTGAACGTGACGATATCGGCGCCGGCTTGGATTCTTTCTGCGACGATAGGTTCTTTGGGCAGGCCGTATTTGCTCAAGTCGATCAATGCGCCGCTGCCGAGATCTTCCATCACGGGTAAATTATTTTTCCTGCCGATGGCGACTAATTGTTCGAGCGTCACTTCTGCGGTGAAGCCGACGACTTTGTAGTTGCTGGTGTGCACTTTCAACAGCAGCGCGGTGTTGTCGTTGATGGCATTTTCGTAATCCGCCGGATGGGTTCTGTTAGTTGCGCCGACTTCGCGCAGGATCGCGCCGCTCTTGGCCATGATTTCCGGGATGCGAAACGCGCCGCCGATCTCGATCAGCTCGCCGCGTGAGACGATCACTTCTTTGCCTTGCGCCAGCGAATTTAAACCGAGCAGCACGGCAGCGGCGTTGTTGTTCACCACGGTAGCGGCTTCGGCGCCGGTGAGTTCGACTAATAGTCGCTCAAGCGTTTCTTCGCGCTTGCCGCGCTTGCCAGCGGCGAGATCGTATTCCAAGTTGATCGGGTTGCCGGCCACCGCCAACATCGCGTCGATGGCTGGCTGCGACAAGAGTGCGCGGCCGAGATTGGTGTGCAGGATCGTGCCCGTGGCATTGACGACGCGGACGTGACCGGGCTGGCTTTCCGCGGCGATGCGCTGCTCGACCTGATTGAGAATCGCATCATCACTGAGATCGCTAATCGTTCCTTGTCTGATACCGGCGCGCAGGCGATCGAGCGCTTCCCGGCATTTCTGCGTGACGTAATCGTGATTATAGCGCGACAGCAGCGCGGCGCCGCGCACATGATTGAGCAGGCGATCGATGGATGGAAGTTCGCGCAGAATGCTCGCGGTTTGGTCGGCCATGAGGAATCAGAGATTTGCACAGGGTGGGGGCGAATTCAACGTGCTGTATCGGTAGTTAGCCGCCGCCGACTCCCCGTTTTCGGACTGTTGATCCCGTGAACCCCCTGTCGGCGAGGCAGCGGTCAATATCACCCTGCCTCAGTTTACGAGAAATGGCTAAATCGCACATGGTCTTCTTGTAGTAAACCTTTGCCTCTCAATCATTCGCGAACACTCGTGCGAGTTCTATGCCGATACAGGAACTCGCGGCAATCTCATCATCGGTCTCCAATTTGGTCATGCAGTAGTCTGCGAGCCAGTGGATTTTTGCTCCTGGGACGATACATTCGCGTGTCTGAGCCAAGACGGGGAGGGCTGTCATTATCTCGGCTAATAGAAGGGGCAGGAGTGGCAATCGCATGGGCTTATTGTTTGGCTGCCGGCTTTTCTGGCGATACCTTGCGACGCTCCGCAGTTTTTCCAGCACTACCAAGATCTCTCGTCTTTCTTCGGTCAAGACAGCGCCTTTGCCAGTTCTGACGATCCTTGGTCGTCTGTATAGACTAGTTTCCGACGTTTTTCCATTGTTACTCTTACGGTTGCCTCACCCCGCGCCGGTTCGGCTGATCGACCACGGGGCAGTACTGAGTTGCTTGACACTGTAAGCGGGAACCGGATATTCGTGACTGACCAAACGCGAATCATACCATCAGCAAGAAGGAAACCGTCATGGCACTGAGCAAAGAAGAAAATGATGCGTTGACGCAAGTCGGCCCCGGCAAACCAGCCGGCGAGATGTTGCGACGTTATTGGCAGCCGATCGGTTTCGCCAACGAGCTTCAAGAAAAGCCCAAGCGAAAAAGAATTCTCGGCGAAGATGTCGTCCTGTTTCGTGACGAAAACGGCAGGTTCGGCGTGTTGGCGTTGCGCTGCATGCACAGGGGCACTTCGTTGGAGTTCGGTCATATCGAAAACGGTGGGCTGCGCTGTTGTTACCATGGCTGGCTTTACGACGTTGACGGCAAAGTTTTGGAAACGCCGGGCGAGGGGGCGGAGAGTACTTTCAAAGTTCGCGTGCGCCAGCCGTCGTACAAGGTTCAAGAACTTGGCGGCGTGTTATTTGTCTACATGGGGCCGGAGCCGGCGCCGTTGTTGCCGCGCTACGATGTGCTGGCGCGCCAGGACGGTCAGCGGGCGATGCGCGCGCGCGTCGTCAACTGCAACTATTTCCAGATGATCGAAAATTCCGTCGATCAGAACCATTTGAAATGGCTGCATCGAGGTTTCACCACGCCGAACTGGGAAGATGGCGAGATCAATCCGCAGGTGTTCGAGCATGGTGTGCTCAACACCTACACGCGGCGAGTGTCAGGACAAAACTGGGCCCATGTGAATTACTTCGTCATGCCGACGATGAACAAAACCGGCAACGTCGAAGAGGGGCATCCGACCGAACATACCGCGAGCAGCGCCTGCGAGGTGATGCGCTGGCGCGTGCCCATCGACGACACCAGCACGATTCATTACACCGTTGAGTTTGCCAACGTCGTCGAAGGGAAGCCGACCGCGAAATTGATGCAGGACCGCTCGACTGAAGGTCCGCAAGAAACCACGCCGGGTAAATATCGTTGGGACGACAAGATCGGCTGGTTCGCGCGCGAAGATCAGGACCGCGCCGCACAGGAAAGCCAAGGCGCGATCTTCGACCGGACCACCGAACACTTGGTCACGACCGATACCGGTGTAATTCTTTTGCGGCGCTTATATAAGGAAGGTATCGAAGCGGTGAAACAGGGGCGCGATCCGCTCGGCGTGCTGCGCGATCCGGCGAAGAATGAGTTGATTCGTTTGCGGCCGCATGAAGATTTGCTCGATGGATGAAGGATAAGGGCGGATGGATGAAGTTTTTTAGAGCGATTGTCGTTGGACAAATTTTCTTCGCAGTGAATTTCGCGTTGCCATTGCCAGCGGCGGAGACGCTCAAGCAATTGGTTGAGGGAGCTAAGAAGGAATCGGAGCTGACCTTTATCGCCGGGGCGCAGACCTTTGGCGGTTTGAAAACCCTCAATCTGCTCGAAGCGGCGTTCAACAAACGATTCGGGCTCACAATGAAAATCCGCTTCGCCGCCGGGCCGGAGATGAATTCCATGGCCGCGCGGACGATCACCGAACTCAAAAGCGGCACCAAGCCGTCGAGCGATATTTATCACGGCTCGCAATCGCATGTGTCGCTGTTGCACAAAGAGAAAGCGCTGGAGCAAGTAAACTATTCGGCGATCTTTCCTTGGATCACTAAGCCGATGGAAATATTTCCCAATGAAGGAGTGCTGATTTTTACTTCGCTGCGCGGCATCATTTACAACTCGAAGATTATTCCCAAAGACAAAGCGCCGAAGAGTTATGAAGACTTGGTCGATCCCAAGCTGAGCGCGACCTGGGCGGGCAAGATGGCGATCCCGCCTTACGTGTCGTGGTTGGTCGAGCTGTCGATGGTTTGGAGTGAAGAGCGGGTAAAAGCTTTTACCAAGAAATTGGTCGCGCTGAGCGGCGGGCGACTGCGCTATAGTGAAGAGGAGCGAGTCGTCAGCGGCGAATTTCCCATCGCCGCCAACATGGGCGGTGCGACGGAGCAAATGTGGCAGTGGCAAGCCAAAGGCGCGCCGTTGGTCGCGGTGATGGGTTCGACGCCGGTGCTGCCGTCTTATTTTCAACTGGCGGTGCCGCGCAATTCGGCTCATCCCAATTTAGCCAAGCTCTTCGTCGGCTTCATGGCGTCGAAGGAAGCCCAAGCGATCTTGGAGAAGCAAGACTTTCGCACCTCGCATCTGGTTGAAGGCACGATCATGAACAAGTATTTGAAACAGAGTCGGGTGCAGTTGCAGGAGGCGCAGGATTCGATCAATTTCTACTTGCAGGGCGAGGATAGCGGCTTGGAGTTTAAAGAAGAGCTGACGAAGATGCTCAAACAGTAGCGGTCGACGACAAACGGCAAGGAATGCTTCGACAAGCTCAGCATGAACGGACAATTCTAAGTCTTTCACAAATTCGTTCCGTTCGTCCTGAGTTTGTCGAAGGATGGACGGAACGAATTTCAACACACAGGTAGAGGCAAGTGAAATGTTGACTAAAGAAGAAAACGAACTAATGACGCGCGTCGGGGTGGGAACGCCGGCGGGGGAGATGCTGCGGCGCTACTGGTGGCCGGTGGCGTTTTCGGATCAGGTGAAGCCCAAGGCCGCGCCGACCAAAGTCACGCTGCTCGCCGAGGATTTCGTGCTGTTTCGCGACGGCGCGGGGAAGTTGGGTTTGGTGGCGTTGCACTGTTCGCACCGTGGCACTTCTTTGGAATATGGCCGTGTCGAAGACAATGGGCTGCGTTGTTGCTATCACGGTTGGCTCTGGGATGTGCGCGGCAATTGTCTTGAGCAGCCAGCGGAGCCCGCCGATAGCACGTTCAAAGAGCGGGTGAAGCATCCGGCTTATTACGCGGAAGACTCCAGCGGTTTGATCTTCGCTTACGTCGGGCCGGCGCCGGCGCCGCTGTTGCCGCGTTACGATTTGTTGGTGCGCGCCGACGGCTGCCGCGTGGTCGGCGGTGGCGAAGAGTTTTGCAATTGGCTCCAGCGCGCGGAAAATTCCGCCGACGGTACCCATTCCATCGCGCTCCACGCCGCCGGTTATCCGAACATGGCGATGAAGCGACCGACGATCAAGTGGGAGCCGTCGCCCTGCGGTATCAAAGAGACCACTTGGGTCGAAGGCGTCACCAAGCCGCGCATCTCGCATTATATTTTCCCTTCGCATATTCGCCATTCCGCTGCTCGAATTGACGAGCAGCCGCGCCAAGTAATTCGCTTTCGCGTGCCCAAGGACGACTACACGACCCATACTTTTTACATCGACTTCTATCCGCACAAGGACGGCAAGCCGACGCGGCCCGAGCTGCTGCATGTGAGAAATTTTCGTAAAAGCGAACCGGGAGTTTACACGCGGGTGCAAGACGGCTGGTGGAATCTGCCCAATCGTGAGCAGGATCGCGTGGCCCAGGAGACCCAAGGCGTGATCGCCGATCGGACCAAGGAGCATCTGGCGACTTCCGATCAAGGAATTCTCATGCTGCGCAAGATGCTGCGCGAATCCATCGACGCCGTGGCCGAGGGCAAAGATCCCTTCGGCGTGATCCGCGACCCGAAAAACAATACGTCGATCACGTTCGATTCGAGCCGCGACGCGGTGGAAGCGCTTAACTGATTGAGGGAGCATTCATGATTCGTTGGCTGTTCATTCCGATTTTATTATTGAGCGCGCAGATTCAATTGGCCGATGCTCAGAAACTCGAACAGATCGTCGCCGAGGCCAAGAAGGAAGGCGAAGTGACGTTGGTCGCGAGCGCGTCGACTTTCGGCGGTAAGAAAGGTTTCGCCGATCTGGAAGCGCTGTTCGCCAAACGTTACGGCTTCAAGGGTAAACTCAACTTGGTTGGCGGGCCGAGCTTTCCGCAGATGGCGGCGCGGATTATCACCGAGCAGAAGGCCGGCACCAAGTCGTCCAGCGATTTGTATCTTGGCTCCGACGGCACTTACGTGACCATGCATCAAGACAAGGCGCTACTGAGCGTCAATTGGTCCGCGACGTTTCCGTGGGTCAGTAAGGCGATGGAAATATTCCCTCAGGAGTCGGTGCTGGTCTACGACTCGTTTCACGGTATTATCTACAACTCCAACGTCATACCGAAAGACAAGGCGCCGAAGAATTATGACGACTTGATCGATCCGGCATTGTCTCCGACTTGGGCCGGTAAGATGGCGATCCCGGCCTATATTCATTGGCTGATCCGGGTCTCGCCGTTTTGGGGCAAGGAAAAAGCTTTGAGTTTCGCGCGCAAACTTGCGCCGCTGATCGGCGGCAGGCTGCGTCAGGGTGAAGAGGAGCGCATTGTCAGCGGCGAGTTTCCGATCATGGCGAGTACCGGCGGACCGCTTGAAGCGATGTGGAAGTGGCAAGCCAAAGGCGCGCCTTTAGTTGGCTTGCCGGGATCGTCGCCGGCGAGCTGTTCTTATTATCAATTGGGCGTGCCGAAAAATTCCGTCCATCCGAACATGGCGAAATTATTCGTCGCGTTCATGGCCACCCGGGAAGCGCAAAGCGTGCTGGAGAAGCAGGATTATCGTAGCTCGCATTTAGTCGACGGCACCTTGATGGCGAAGTACGTCAAAGACAACAAGATCAAGATGCAGGACCCCAAGCAACTGAACGAAGTGTTTCAAAAAGAAGATACCGCTTTCGAAGAAGAGCTGAACAAGATTCTCTTGAAGTAGCAGTGGTTGTGGCGATCTTTATGAAAACCGACATACATTTTCTGATCCTGTAATCTGTCATACCGGCGCAGGCCGGTATCCATCCGGCTTTCGAAGGCTGGATGCCGGCTTTCGCCGGCATGACGAAATGAAAAATTCAGCTTTGCCAGCGAACGAATTGAATCCCGATGTCCACCCAAGTTCTCTACGCTGAACCTCATTCACGATTCAATTGGTCGAAGTACTCGCTGGTGTCGATCGCCGGCTTCGCCGCGTTGGCGATTCTCGCTCTGCTGGCGATGATCGTTTGGATGAGTTTTCGCACCGGCGTGCCGGGGCAGGTTTCGGACTATTCGCTGAAGAATTACTTCACGCTGCTCGGCGATCCTTATACCTATCGGGTGATGACCACGACGCTGATCTTCGCGGCGGTCACCATCGCGGTGTCGGTGCCGTTGGGGTTCATCTTTGCTTGGTTCATCGAGCGCACGGACATGCCGGGGAAAACCTTGGCGATGAGTGTTCTCAGCATCGGTGTCCTGTTCCCGACTTTTCTCAAAGCGATGGGCTGGGTGTTTTTGCTCCACCCGCGCATCGGTGTGATCAATATTTTTTTCATGCAACTGTTCGGCTTGACCCAAGCGCCGCTCAATATCGCCACCGTGCCGGGCATCGGTTTCGTTCAAGGCATGACGCTGGTGCCGCTCGCCTACGTGATGATCTCGGCGGCGCTACGCAGCATGAATCCGGCGCTGGTCGAAGCCGCCAACGTGCACGGCGTGAGCCAATGGCGCACGCTCATCCGCATCGAACTGCCGCTGATCTGGCCGGCGCTATTTTCCGCGATAATATGGATGCTCACCGTGGCCATCGCCGCCTTCGACGTGCCCGGCGTCATCGGCATGGCCAATAATATTTTCACCTTCAGCACGGCGATCTACTACATGATCAATCCCAACGAAGGTCTGCCGCGCTACGGTTTGTGCGGCGCCTACGGCGCCATCATGGTGTGCGTGTCGTTGATCCTGATGATTCCGTACTTTCGCGCGCTAAAGCAAAGCCACAAATATCAAATCATCTCCGGCAAGTCCTACCACTCGCGCCCGGTGGAACTGGGCCGCTGGGGCTGGCTCGCGTGGTTTATGTTGGGGAGCTATTTTCTGCTCGCCTTCGTGTTGCCGCTGCTGGCGATCTTTTGGGTGTCGCTGTTGCCCTACGTGCAAGCGCCGTCGTGGCAAACTCTCAAAGTGATTTCCTTCGAGCGTTACACCCAGATGGCGTTGGACAGCGCGCTGCTCGACGCGGCGTGGAATACTTTATTGTTAATGGTCATCGTGCCGACGGTGATCGTGATCGTCTGCACGGCGATCTCGTGGATCGTCACGCGCTCGCGCATGCGCGGGCGGATGGCACTCGACGCCATCGCGTTTCTGCCCCATCCGGTGCCGCATATTTTGTTCGCGCTGGCGATCGCTTATCTGGCGCTGCTGATTTCCAACGTCATACCGCTCTACGGCACGATCTACGTTTTGATGGCGGTGTATGTCGTCTGCTGGATCAGCTTCGGCACCCGAGTGTTGAACAACAGCATGATTCAAGTGCATCGCGAGTTGGAGGAAGCGGCGCAGGTCAGCGGCGCCTCGACTTTTAAGATTCTCACCAAAGTTATCGCGCCGTTGATCAAACCGGGATTGATCTATGCGTGGATTTGGACCTCGTTGTCGGCCTATCGCGAGCTAACCATGGCGGTGTTTCTGTCGTCGCCGAAAAGCCAGGTGCTGTCGACTTACATTTGGGGCCAATGGCATGGCGGCGGCCTGGGCGATGCCGCGGCGATCGCGATCATGATGATCGCGGTGATGACGCCGTTGGTGACGACTTTCTGGATCTTCGCGCGCAAGCAGCAGCATGTGGCGTCGGCGACGTAGATTCGGATTCGGAGATTCAACCGCAAAGAACGCAAAGTACGCAAAAAAGAAATCGGAAATGTAGGGGCGGGTTTTAAACCCGCCCTCTTGGCTCAGGATCATGACCATGACAGCTAAAACCGAAATTGCCACTTCAATTGACTTCGTTCATACCGGACCTGGAACTTTGGCCGGGAAATATCTGCGCCGGTTTTGGCAGCCGGTTTATGTTTCGGCGGAGCTGAAAACCGGCTACGCGGTGCCGATTCGTATCATGGGCGAAGATTTCACGCTCTATCGCGGCGAAAGCGGCGCGGCCTTTGTCGTCGATTTTCGCTGCGCCCATCGCGGCACGCAGTTGTCCGTCGGCTGGGTCGAGCAGGATTGCCTGCGCTGTTTTTATCACGGCTGGAAATACGACGGCACCGGCCAGTGCGTCGAGCAGCCGGCTGAGGGCGAGAGCTTCGCGCAGAAAATTAAAATCCGCAGCTGCCCGACCGAGGAATTTCTCGGGCTGATCTTCGCCTATTTTGGCGAAGGCGATGCACCGCCGTTTCCGCGTTATCCCGAGCTGGAAGAGCCAGGCGAGATCGATGTCGGCACTTATATTCGCCACTGCAATTATTTCGGCACGCTGGAAAACGGCATCGACCAGGCTCACGTCCCATTCACCCACGCCAAGTCGAACTTCACCACGTTCGGTCTCAACTGGGACATTCCGAAAATCACCGCGGAAGAAACCGATTACGGCATCGCCATGTACGGCACGCGCAAGGACGGCAATGCGCGCATCAATCATTACCTCATGCCGAACATTCTCTACATCAAGGGCTCGCCGGAGAGCGGTCAGGAAGGTTGGCGCGAAGCCTTCGCCTGGCGCGTGCCGGTGGACGATGTTAGCCATCGGAGTTTTAACATTGCGCTGATTCACGTAACCGGCGATGGTGCGGCACGCCTGCGCGAGCGCCAACGGCGCCAAGCGGAAATCATCGCGCAGTTGCCGTCCGCCAACGAAATGGCAAAGCGCGCGCTGGCGGGAGAGGTTAGCGTGCACGACATCGAAGAGCGGCCCGACCTCGTCAATATTCAAGATCACGTCGCCCAGGAAGGGCAGGGCGCGATCCCCGATCGCGAGACCGAGCGCTTGGGCCGCTCGGACGTGGCGGTGATTCTCTTGCGGCAGATTTGGCAGCGCGAGCTTCGGGCCTTGGCCGATGGCCAGCCGCTGAAGTCGTGGCAACGGCGGCAAAAGTTGGTTGCGACCAGCGGAGTATGAAGATGGCGGCAGGAAAAAAGTCGATCGCTAGTTTTCTGTTTTTGTTTCTGGCGGCGGGACACCTTCAATTCGTCCATGGGGAAACCCTCGACCAGTCGATCGCGGCGGCGAAAAAGGAGCCGGAATTGTTTTTTGTCGCCGGGCCGACGACGTTTGGCGGCAAAAAAGGTTTGGCAGAAATCGAGGCGGCTTTCGACAAACGTTTCGGTCTGAGCAGTAAAATTCGCTTCAGCGCCGGCCCGGAGATGAACGCCATGGCAGCGCGGGTGATTAGCGAGTTTAAATCCGGCAGCAAAGCTTCGACGGATATTTATCTCGGCTCGTTGGGACAGTACGCTAACTTGGTTCGCGAGAATGCGCTGGAGGAAATCAATTGGTCGGCGACGTTTCCGTGGATTGCGCGTTCGATGGAAGAAATCGTCGGCAAGCGCGGCGTGTTGGTCTACTCGTCGCCGCGCGGGATTATTTACAATTCAAACTTGATCAGCGCCGACAAGGCGCCGAAGTCTTATGAAGATTTGGTCGATCCGCGCTTGAGCCCAACTTGGGCGGGAAAAATCGCCGTGCCACCCTATCCCAATTGGCTGGTCGAATTGGCGCTCATCTGGGGCGAGGATCGCTTGAAAGAGTTCACCCGCAAGTTGGTGGCGCTCAGCGGCGGGTGGCTGCGCTATGGCGAAGAAGAGCGGGTACTCAGCGGCGAGTTTCCGATCATGGCGAACATCGGCGATTCTTTGGCGACCATGTGGAAGTGGCAAGCCAAGGGGGCGCCGCTGGTGGCGCTGCTCGGTTCCACTCCCGGCGATGCTTCTTATTTTCATCTCGGCGTGCCGAAAAATTCCAGCCATCCAAATTTGGCGAAGCTCTTCGTCGGTTTCATGATCTCCAAGGAAGGCCAAGCGATCATCGAGAAGCATGAGTTCCGCTCGTCGCACTTGGTCGAAAGCTCGCGCATGGCGAAACATTTGCGCGATAACAAGATCAAACTGCAAGAGCCGAAAGATCTATTCAACTTCTATCTCAAAGGCGGTGGCGCCAAGTTGAACGAAGAGTTGGGCAAAATGCTGAAGCAATAAATGGGATTGAAGAGTTCCAACCGTTCAAAATGTTCCAATCGTTAGCTCGGTCGAGCCATCGATCGATTCCAAAAGTATTTACCCTCGCCCTTTGGGAGAGGAAAGGGTGAGGGCGCGAGTGTGATGTCTTTCGCGGCGCGTTTTCGTCAGGGCATGAAAGCGGCGATTCCGATTTGGATCGCTTTCGTGCCGTCATCAATCGCGTGGGGGATCGCGGCGCAAGCGCATGGCTTGACGCTCACGGAAATCGTTCTCATGTCCGCTTGGGTTTATTCCGGGCCGGCGCAGTTCGCGGTGCTGGTGCCGCTCGCCGAAGGGAAGTCGGCGGCGACAGTCTTAATCGCCGGCGTTTTGATGAATCTGCGCTTCCTGCCGATGAGCACGGCGCTGGCGCCGTTTTTTCGCGGCGTGAAACGTTTGCCATTGTTGATTTCATCCCACGTCGTCAGCGCCAGCAGCTTCATCGTTCCTTATTTACAATTTCAAAAAGAGCGCGCCGCGAGCGGCGGCCGCTCGGTCGCCGACGGCTATGGCAATCTCGGTTTCTTCGCCGGCATCGGCGCGACGAGTTTTTGCGTATGGGTTGTCGGCACGGCGGCCGGATACGGCGTCGCGCTGGGATTTCCGCCGGGCTTCGAAGAGGCCTTGAAGTTTATCCTGCCGGGCTACTTCGCGGGGTTACTCGTCGCTGAAATGAAAGGCTGGACGATGCCGCTGATCTGTTTAGCGAGCATCGTCACGGCGATCCCCGGCGCGCTGTTCAATCCCGGTTGGGGTTGGCTGGCGACGGCGGCGACGATCGCGGTGCTGGGTTGGAGTTTGGAAAAATGGCTTTGTCGCGCATCGAGCTAATTCTCATTCTCGGTTTATCGGCGCTGCTTTTGCGCGCCTTGCCGCAATTGTTTCTCGTCGGCAAAAGTTTTCCCGACACCTGGGATCGTTTGCTGCGCTATCTGTCCTACGCGCTTTTGTGCGGTTTGATTTCGATTTCACTCTTCATGTCCGGCGCCCGCTTCGAAGCGCAAGCGGCGCCCTACCGCGGCGTGGCTCTGGCGGTGACGATCGCGATCGCTTACAAGACCAAAAGCGCGGTGACCGGCATGCTGGTCGGCGCGACGCTGGTGCTGGCGTTTTCGTGGCTACGGTGATTATTCAAATTTACGCACCGGATATATTTCACCACGAAGGCACGAAGGCCACGAAGGCCACGAAGGTTTCGAACAATTGTTATTCCGAACTTCGTGCTCTTCGTGTCCTTCGTGGTGAATGGGCTATTAACGGCTTCGTTCACGCACGGCGCCGATTAGGATGCCGAAAAGAATCAGCGGCACCGACGTCATCAAGATCATCGCTAACACGATGTCGCCGGTGCCGGCGATGATGCGGGCGGCGATCAGCGGCGCGATGACGCCGGCGAAGTAATGCAGCGACATGATAATGCCGGCGGCGCTGCCGGCGTTGCCGGGCGGCGCGGTTTCTTGGGCGAGGGCGACTAGGAGCGCCGGCACCGAGGCTTTGATCAATCCGAAGACGGCGATGCCGACGGCGAGGGCGAGCGGCGATTGTAAAAAATAAAATAGCACGAAGGCGGCCAGCGCGGCGGGGAAGGCGCTGAAGGCGACGACGCGTTTACGGCCGAATCTATCCGACAGATTGCCGAGGCAAAACGAGCCGCACATGTTGGCGACGCTCAACACGCCCATGATCCAGCCGGCGTCTTTGAGCGGCAAGGCTTTCGCCGTGCGCAGCAGCGTCGGCGTCCAAGCGGCGGAACTCCAAAACACCGAGCCGCCGATAAATTCCGCTAGGGCCAGAAGCATGATCGACCACGACAGAGCGTCGCGAAAGGAGCCGCTGCGCGCCGTCGAGTTCGTCGCTTGGCTCTCGCGAATCCACAACAGTTGCACCAGCATGTTCGCCGTGGCAATGACGCCGACGGCGACGAAAGCGGCGCGCCAACCGAATGCCGCGGTGATCCGGCTCGCGAGCACGGCGCCGATGGCGCCGCCGATGCCGTAGGTGACCGATACCAAGCTGGCGCCGAGGCCGCGCCGATGGGGCAGCAGGTCGGACATGATCGCGTAGAGCGACGGCGGCGTGAAGCCGTAGCCGATGCCGGTGACGGCGAGCAAGAGAAAAAATAGTAGCGGCTGCTCGGTCACGCCGGCTAGTCCGAAACCGATGGCGAGTAAACTCAATCCGGTGATCAACACGCGCTTGCGGCCGAATTTATCGGCGAGCCGGCCGGCGCCGCCGCTGGTCAGTGCGGCGATGAGCATCATTACCGAAAATAAGCTACCGGCGGCGACTTCAGAGAGCGCAAAACTCTGGCGGATTTCCGGCAGGGCGATGCCCAACGTCGCCACCATCATGGACGGCATGAGATTCGAACAAGGCACGATGACGACGGACCAGCGTTGGTGCCGCGTCGTTAAAGATGATGAGATTTCGTCGATGGGCGATTCCTACTTCAGCGGAATGAAGGCGTAGATGCGCGGCTGGCCGCCGACCACGCGGGTGATGTGGCCGCGTCCGCTGGTGTCCTCGGCGAGCATGACGTCGCCGGCACCGAAGCGGCGGATCGTGCCGTCGCCGGTTTCGATTTCCACTTGTCCTGACAGAGTGATGACGTACTGCCGTTTGGGCGCCGGATGATGCGGGCTCAGATGTTTTGGCGACGCGCTGCGAAACATGATGCCGTGCGCCGGATGCAACGCCGATGCCGCCATCTCGCCTTGGACGTTGAGATCGACTTCGAGATCTTCGAAATGCGATTCGTTGTCGGCGCCGGTGTAAAGTTGGACGATCTTCATTAGCCGGTTTGTAGGAGAATCGGCGCGCAAATGCAAGGCGCATTCACTGGATTTGCCAAGCGCTTTGGCGCCGTGTTAGGAATTTCGACTCTGGTGTACTGGCTCAGCGGTTAACCGAACAAGTCTATAGCTTCGGTTCGGACGATTCCCCCTTTGAAAAAGGGTGAAGGGGGATTTTCTTTTGCACGCAGTGTCAAATCCCCCTCAGTCCCCCTTTTTCAAAGGGGGATGTTCGGAGCCAAACGACGAACCTATTGCTGAGCCAAGAAAGTAGCGCGAGATAATCGACCATGCCTGAACTGCCCGACATCACGATCTACATCGAAGCACTGGAAGCGCGCTTGCTTAACCAGCCGCTGGAGAAAATCCGTCTCGCCAGTCCGTTTCTGCTGCGCTCCTTCGAGCCGCCGATTAGTTCGGCGGAGGGGAAAAAGATTGTCGGCTTTCACCGTATCGGCAAGCGCATCGTCTTCGAACTCGAAGATGAGTTGTTTTTAGTTTTTCACTTGATGATCACCGGGCGATTTCACTGGAAGAAGCGCGGTGCCGCCGTGCCGCGAAAGTTCGGCCACGCGGCTTTCGATTTTTCCATGGCGACATTGTTGCTCACCGAGATGGGAACTAAAAAGCGCGCATCGCTGCATTTGGTCAAGGGCCGCGAGAATTTGCTCGAACACGATCCCGGCGGGTTGGAGATTTTCGATGCCAACGTGAATGCGTTCCGTGGCGCGCTGTTGCGCGAGAATCATACGCTTAAAAGATCGCTCACCGATCCGCATTTGTTCAGCGGCATCGGCAACGCGTATTCGGATGAAATTTTGCACCGCGCCAAGCTGTCGCCGGTGAAACAGACCAAGCAGTTGAGCGATGCCGAGATCGAAGTTCTTTTTCGCGCCACCCAGGAATGTCTGCGTGAGTGGATCGCGCGCCTGCGCGACGAGACCGGTAAAAATTTTCCCGAGCGGGTGACGGCGTTTCGCGACGACATGGCGGTGCACGGCAAGTACCGCAAGCCTTGTCCCATCTGCGCCGCGCCGGTGCAGCGCATCGTTTACGCCGACAACGAGACCAACTACTGCGCCAAGTGCCAAACCGGCGGCAAGTTGCTGGCGGATCGCTCGCTGTCACGGCTGCTGAAAGATGATTGGCCGCGGACACTGGAGGAGCTGGAAGAGACACGCAGGCCGAGAATGAAATAAGACGGTGCGCAAGCGCACCCTACGTGAATGGATTCATTGTTCACCAATAAGAATCTCAAAAATTTATGTAAGGGCGTATGCAATACGCCCCTACGTTCGAAGCGCTTACATGAACGGCGGTGCTACTTCGCTTCAAACGTCGACGTGACCTTCTGCTGTCCGCCGTTTTCACCGTATTCCTCTTCGTAAAATAGGCCGAGGGCTTGCAGTACCGGCGCGTCTTGGATCGAGAACAGCACGGCGTCGTCTTTGGCGGAGCTATTCAGATGTTCGTGCACGGACCAGGGCGGCAGGGCGATGATGTCGCCTTTGCGCCAGTTGAACTGTTTGCCGTCGATGATCGTCGCGCCGGTGCCTTTGACGATATGGTACACCGCGCTGCCGGTATGGCGGTGCGCTTGGGTGTGTTCGTTGGGGCGCAGCAATTGGGTGCGGCACGCCATGGTCGGCATCACCGAGCCGCCGGTTTGCGGGTGGCGGTATTCCAACGCGATGCCGTCGAAGCGGCTGCCTTCATGGTCACGTAAGGATTTCAGCGCCGCGGCGGTTTGCGTCCACGAGTAAAGCAGCAGCGGCGAGGTCTTTGAACTTTCTTTAATCCATGTGGGACTCAGTTGGCCCTCGCCGTAGAGCGACTTCGAAGTATTCGGCGGGCGGCTCGCCGGCACTTGAGCTTCCTTGTAGAACTGAAAAAACATCGCTTCCACCGAAGCGATCAGCGGAATGTCGAGGCCGTCCATCCAGACGATGCGCTGTTTGGTTTCGTTGCCGTGATTGTGCCAGGACCAGCTCGGCGTGAGGATCAAATCGCCGGGCTCCATGTAAACGCGCTCGCCGTCCACCGCGGTGTAGGCGCCGCGGCCTTCGATGATAAATCTGATCGCCGTCGGTGTGTGACGATGGGCGCGGGCGACTTCGCCGGGCAAGAGCACTTGCACGGCGGCGATTAAATTGTTCGTCGTCGCCCAGCGGCCGCCGAGACCGGGATTGAAGAGCTGCAAGGCGCGCCGTTCGTCGCCGACGGGAACTGCGTTAGTGGATTCAGTAATAATCGGCTCCAAGGTCGACCACGGCCACATGTGCGCGATCATCTTGGGCTGCGGCTGCGGCGTCATTTGACTGGCCAGTTCCCACAGGCCGTACATGTTATTGGCGTGCATGCGTTGGTGAAACGCCTCGCGTAATGCGTCGGTTTGCTTTTCAGCTTTCATGGTAGATCCTCCTGGACGATTTCACGCCGCTGCATTGGTTAGTAATACGCTATGCCACGGCGGTCAAGGCGGCTGACCGAATTCTCCACCTTCGGTTTGCGCAGGTTCGAAAATCCCTCTAAATCTTCCTTTACAAAAGGGAGACTTCGGATTCTGACGCCAGTATTTCTTTCCCACTTTGGTAAAGGGGGATCGCGGGGGATTCGCTTGTGTGGTCTGGAGATCTTCGATGTTGGATCGCTGTCGAGCTAACTTGCTTGATTCTTCCAACTCCGACAAAGTAAGCGCAGCGTAAGTTTTAAACCGGATGGGAGCGCTCGATGAAAATTAAGATTCCACTAAGCCAACTCACCCTGGTTGTGCTTTTGTCCGCGATTTTTACGTCGCCGGCTCTCGCCAAGGATCTCAACTACGGTTGGCCGGGGCCGGGGAGTTGGACGACTCTGCCGTTCGTGGTCGCCAACGAGCGGGGCTTTTTCGAGAAAGAAGGATTGAAAGTCAGGATGATTTCTTTCCGCGGAACCAACATCATGCTCGCGGCGCTGCTTGCCGGCGAGATCGATTTCGGCACCTATCTGCCGTTCTTCGTCGGTGCCGCGGCCAACGGTTTGCCGGTGAAGATCGTCGGCTCGGTGGCGAAGAGCGGCGGCTACGCGCTGATTGGCCGGCCGGGACTGCAAAACGTCGCCGCGCTCAAGGGCAAGAAGATCGGCATCAATTCATTCGGCAGCTCGGCGGATTTTGCCGCTTACATGTCGGTGCGCGGCGCGGGCATGGATCCGAACAAGGACGTGACCATCGTGCCCATGGGCGGCGGCACGCCGGACCGCTTGGCGGCGCTCGCCAGCGGCGCGGTGGACGCCACGGTGATCACCAGTCCGGGAGAGTTCGCCGCCGAAAAGCAGGGCTTCAAGATTCTCGTGCCGATGAAAGAACTCGCCAAGCTCGCGCGCATCCCGCTCACCGGCGTCGCCGTTACGCACAAGAAAATCGACAAAGAGTCCGATGAAATAGTTCGCGTGCTGCGCGCCCTGCGCGGCGCGACTTCACTACTTCAAGATCAGCCCGAATTCGGCATTGCGACCTTCGAGAAAGGCATGCGCTTGGACCGCGCCACGGCAAAGGAATACTACGGCCTATTCCGCGATCAGTACAATCCCGACATGTCGCTGCCGGATTCAGTGATCGAAGAGTTGCTCGCGGTGGAAACTTTTCGCGCCAAGGAAAAAGACGGCATCAAAACGAATATTACTTTGTTGCGCGATTGGAGTTTCGCCGAGAAGGCACGGCGGTGACGAGAAGATCTTTCAAATCGTTTAAGCCGTTGGTTCGGCTCACACGACGCGCGCGTCGAAAATCGAAAAGGGCGATCGCCGGTCGCCACTACCTCTACTTCGCCGGTAGAAACGCCGGATCGACGAAACTCTCCCAGGGTTTTTTCTCCGGGATCATTTTGTCTTCGAACAGCAGGCGGATCATTTCCGCCATACCCGGACCGTCGACGGCGCCTTCGAGGCGGAAGGATTTGTTGTCCGGGATCATGAATTTATAAGTTTGCGTCGCCAGCGCGTCATCGATTTTTAAATTTTTCGTCATCAGCTCGACCATCGGTTTTTCATTCATCGGATCGTTCATCCAACGCATGGCCTGGCCGATGGCGCGCATGAAGCGCGTGAGCATGGGGCGGTTTTGCGCCAGCGATTTGGTCTGGGCGAAGAAAGAGGTGTACTGTAAGTTTTTGATCTCATCGGAATACTTGAGCAGCACCTTGCGGCCGGCTTCCACCGATTTGAAGTTGAACGGCGGCGCTTCGGCCAACGATGCGGCGGCGGCGCCGGCGGCGACCGCTTGAAATCTTTCCGGGCTGCCGCCGACAAAAACCAAAGTGTAAGCCGACGGCGGAATCCCCTGGCGCTGCATGACGTCTTTGAAGATCGTCGTCGTGATGCTCGCCAACGAAGCTGCGGCGATCCTTTGTCCCTTGAGATCGGTAAGAGTTTTGAACTGCGGCTGGCTGATCACTTCGTAAGGATAGCCGTAGTTTGAACCGCCGATGATTTTCAGCTCGCCGCCGCGCGACGCGGCGATGACGCCAAAGTGGGTGCCGGAACGCGCTAGATCGACGCTGCCGGCGAGCAGCGCTTTGATGACCAGATCGGGCTGCATGAATTGAACCTCGACCTCGAGGTTTTCCTTGGCGTAGAAGCCTTTTTCCTTGGCGACCACGTGGTCCAAGTCCAACGCGGTTGGATTGGTCGAACTTAAGCTCAGTTTATCGGCGGCGAATGATTGGACCGATGGGCCGAATAAGCTTATCACGACGATCAAGATGAGTTTTGCTATGGACCGTTTCATTTTCCTGTTCCTCGCTTCCGATTTTGGATATTCGATTGTCGGACTCGTGTAGGGGCCGACCTGCGTGTCGGCCCTCCGAACGGGCGGACATCCTTCGACTCCGCTCAGGGCGCCGGTCGCCCCTACCCCATGGTTCTGTTTCGGTTGACTACAGTTATTAAGTGCCTTATAAAAAATATAACGATTCTTATAATGAGGTTTGTTATGGGTGCAATCGCCGTTTCAAAAAAGGAAGAGGAGCAGATTGAAATGCTTCGTAAAGAACTGGGTATCGCCTCCAAATCGGCGCTGATCCGCACTGCTCTTAAAGCTTTGGAAAAGACGAGCCAGGAAGAAAAACTGCGGCGCGAGGTCCAGGAGTCCGTGAGCCGTTGCAGCGCGGCGGACCGGGAAGAGAATAAAGAGCTATTCATGGCCGGTGTTGCCCGTACGAACCGTGGTGCGTAAATGCCGATCAAGCGCGGGCACATATACATTGTTGACTTCAATCCCGGCATAAAAACCAAACTCGGCAAACTCCGTCCCGCCTTAGTGCTGCAATCGGATCTCGTCAACGATGCGGGGTATTCATAGACAATCGTCATCCCAACGACGACCCGTCTTGTGGAAAGCCCGGGGATTCTTCGGCTTCGCCTCAAGAAGGGCCAAGGCGGCGTTTCTCGCGATAGCGATCTTCTTCTCGGGCAAGTAATCGCCGTAGCCAACGAGTCCTTCCGCCAAGAGATTGGCTTATTGCCGAATCCTATGATGGATGAAGTGGAAAATCGCATTCGCATTCTCTTGAGTTTGTGACGACGGCGCACCGTTGGATTGCCGTTCCACCAATCGCACTTCCTTCATCGATACACCTTAGTCGCCCGCACCAGCACATTCGGTGGAATCGTCAGGCCGATCTTCTTCGCTGCTATCAAGCTGATGATGAACTCAAACCTCATCGGCTGCTCGACGGGAAGTTCAGTGGGGGGCCTGCCTTTCAGGATCTTGTCCACATACGTAGCAGCGCGCCGGTACAGGTCGGTAAAGTTCACGCCGTAGGTCATAAGCCCACCGGCCTCCACAAATTCGGCCGCATGATAGCTCGCCGGGAGCCGGTTCTTTGCCGCGAGATCGATAACCTGTGTTCGGTGAGACTCGAGGATGGGGCTGGCTAGCACGAGGACTGCGCCAGCACGCCCTTTGCGCGCTTCTCGGAATGCAGTCTCAATATCCTTGGGATCTAGTACGTCCAGGTATTGAAGCTGTAGCTTGAGCGCCCGGGCGGCGAGATCAATCTCTTTTGCTGTTACTTGCCAGCCTGTGGAGGTCGAACTCCTAAGCACAGCCACATCGGAGAGCCTGGGAACAATCTCCTTCAGAAGCTCCAGTTGTTTTCCGCTGATCTCCGGGGACAGGGTCGACAATCCAGTAACGTTCCCACCAGGGCGCGCAAGGCTGGCGACGAACCCATTGGCAACAGGGTCGTTATCCCAAGCCATGACAATGGGAATCGTAGAAGTTGCTTTTTTAGCGGCACGGGTTGATCCCGGAGCAGCCGTGACGATGATGTCTACCTTGAGACGCACGAATTCGGCGGCAAACTCGTGCAGGCGATCTAGCTTTCCCTCGGCAAATCGCCACTCAATGACTATGTTTTTCCCCTCCACGTAGCCAAGCTCGCGCAGACCCTGCCGGAATGCCTCCATGCGGGCCGATAACGCCGCAGGAGAGGCAGCACTTTGGAATCCTATCCGGTGGATTTTCGTTGTCTGCTGCGCCTGAGCGACGGAAACATTTGCAACAAAGAAAGTTACCAGTATCCAGATAAGAATTTTTTTCGTCATGGTTTTCGCTTCTGTGGTTGTGCTGATAACTGATCGCTGACAACTGCCTACTCGTCATCTATGCGCGCGCTGGCGGTTTCCTCATTACCTCGGCAATCAAATCGGCCAAACTGACAAAGCGCACGGACAGGCCGCTGTAAGACCGGCTGAACGAGCGCTCGACATCATTAGCAACCACCAGGTTGTCGCCCTGGGAGTAGAGTCTTCTGAACGCTTGCAGGTTGCCGGCGTCGAAATCCGATGCGGACCACTTGCATTCGATCGCCAGCGAGGATTTTTTAGTTTGAGCCAGGATGAAATCGACCTCGTGGCCGCGCTTGTCGCGCCAGTAGCGAATCTCGCGAGATTGCAAATGCGCGTGCATTTCATTGAGCACCAGATGCTCCCACAACAAACCAAGGTCGTCACGCCGCAGTTCGTGCCAGCCGCGGTGGTAGCAGACAAACCCGGTATCGAAGCCGTACACCTTGGGAGCGGATATTATCTCTGTGGGACGATGCGTGCTATAGGGGCGGATGACATGGGCAATATAGGTCGCCTCCAGCACGGCGAGATAGTTGGTGATCGTGGTTCGGCTGACTTCGCAGGGCCGGGCAAACTTCGTCGCCTCGAAGATGCCGCCGCTCTGAGCCATGAGCAGTTCGGCAAACTTTTGAAATGACTGACGCCGTTCGAGGCGGAAAAGCTCTTGGATGTCTTTCGCCCAGTAAGCATCCATCCATTCCTGGAAATCTCTTTCCGGAAGCTGTTGTTCAAGAAAAAACGCCGGTAGGCCACCGTGCAGAAGTCGATGCTGAAGATCCTTCCCGCCAAAATCTTCGACGTCTGCGGTCGTCATGGGAGTGAGCCACAATTCTTCTTTACGCCCGGCTAAGGTGTCGCGAAATTTTGCCGATGCGCCGAGGGTCGAGGAGCCGGTGGCGAGAATCTTGGTGTTGGGAAAATGGTCCGCGGCGATTTTCAAAATCTCCGATGGCCGCTCAAGGCGGTGAATCTCATCTAAAACGATTCGGCGGCCACGGTTGTCCTTGAGGAACGCTTCGGGATCTTCGATCATCCGGCGCACGCGCGGCAGCTCGCAGTCGAAATACTCGATATCTCGAAGACTCTGCGACAGGACAGTCTTCCCAGCTCGTCGAACCCCGGACAGCCAGACCACGGAGCGCCGCTTCCACGCTCCCTCCAACCGGTCGATCCAATAGCGTCTTTTGACCATCGGACAGCAGCCTAGCGATTAGGCGCACTATGCGCAATAGTGCTTGCGTTTAGTATAGCTTTCCCATCGTCACCTAATCACCTTAGTCGCCCGCACCAACACGTTCGGCGGGATCGTCAGGCCGATCTTCTTAGCAGCCGGCAGACTGATGATGAACTCGAACCTCATCGGCTGCTCGACTGGAAGGTCTGCGGGCGTCCTGCCTTTCAGAATCTTGTCCACATACGTAGCGGCGCGGCGGAACAGATCGTTAATGTTTGGGCCGTAAAACATGAGGCCACCCGCGTCCATAATGTCGCTCTCTGGATACATTGCCGGCAGGCGGTTCTTTGCCGCGAGGTCGGCAATCTGTGCTCGCTGAGAAACGAGGAAGGGGCTCGTTAGCATGAGGACTGCCTGAGCACGCCCCTTGGTAGCGGCTCGGAATGCGGTCTCAATATCCTTGAGATCAAGAACGTCTACGTATTGAAGCTTTACCTTGAGCGCCTCTGCGGCCAGTTCCAGCTCTTTTAAGGAATCTCTGAACAAGTCATCTAGCAAGTCGTCTAATAACGAAGAGCAGAAAGACCGACAAGGTGAGGCGGGAGGAAAGAGCGTGGGGGAGCAGACAACGTTTGCGAGTTTGGCGTGGGCGAGAAAGAAAAAGCAGAGCAA
>SHYW01000071.1 GCA_009692615.1 Deltaproteobacteria bacterium
GGCAAATCGAGGCAAAACTAAGGACCCTATTAACCACGAGAGCAAAATGTAATCTGATATAACTTCGCAAAAACTGTAACTCATTACGAAAAAAACGATCTATCCTCCGCTGCCCTGCTTCCAGGGCAGTTGTTCAGAGGTTCCTAAAGAGATAATCCGCCATACTGGTCAGCTTTTCGCGGTAACGTTAACATTGACAAAGATCTCTTGCCGAGTTGATACTACACGTAATTTGATTTTTTAGTGTCTGGGCGGTCACCGGAATCGGCCAACCACTAATTGTCTGCAACGACGGCGGTTCGCTTAATAGTTAGGTGCACTTTGTGTTATCCGTCGTACTGTCGATCTTGAAATGGTTCTGGACTCTGGTCGGGATCATAGTCATATTTTTTATTTCTACGCAGATATACGGTCTATTCTGGGGCGGCGCGTACTTTTTCGACAGGTCCGAATTAAAGGCTGTTGCGGCGGCATGCGAAGAAGTCAACCTAAACGCAAAATTTGATGAGGTGGTCCAAATAGCAAAAAGAAGGGGCTTAAGTCTAAAAAGGACTCAGTGGTATTTTGAATTTGGTGATGAACCTTGTTTTTGCAGACTCGAATATGTTGGCGATGTTGTTGCCAGAAAGTACAAGCCATTTTGTGAAATACAATAGGCGTACACCTAACCAGGTGAAGCAACCGACGTTTAACCCAGCGGCGCTGTTGCTTTCGCAATCAGCTTGCCGCATAAAACGCGGCTGCTCACGGCGTTTAGGCGCCATCACGCGCGGTGTACCATGTTCGATGTTGGAGATCTCACACGGAACACAGTGCTCAACGTCTGCTTCTTCGGCATTGCGTTGTTGACCATCGCCGCACTCATCCCTTGATGAGCCATCGGTGCTATCAAGGCAAGCAAGCTTGCCCGGTGGATCGCTCTCCCAGTCTTGGTTCTAGCGTTCGCCTACGAATCCGTCATGCCTTCGCGGTTCAATATCCGCGTCGACCTGTTCCTCCTGATCCCCATTTACATACTGGTTGTTGTATCGTCCCTTGTTCGCTGGTGGCGCTCATGTGGCGCCTAACCCTTCGCTGCAGCAGACCTACTCCTGCCTTCGGCCTCCGCAGGCGGCTGAGATCAAACGTTGACGCACAGAAATTTTAAAAAAGTATCAACATTCCATGAGGAGCGAACCGTAACAAGATCAGTCGAAGATCGAACTACTTCCACTCCAAAAACTCCAACCGCACGCCTTCCGGCCCTTCGAAGAAACAGACTCGGCGCCCATCGGGCAACACGCGCTCTTCTAAAATCTTCACCCCCGCGGCTTTGATCTTGTTCACCTCGCCGTCGAAGTTGTCGGTGTCGATGGCGACATGCTCGAGGCCCATGAATTGATCTAACTGCTGATCGTCGAGGAACTGCGTGATGTTGAGCTCGACGCCGTGCAGATCGAGACGAAAGTTTTTGCTGCCGTCGGGCCGGGTTGCTTCCTTGACGACTTTGGCGCCGGTGTATTCGACGTAGAAGTCGGCGGTCTTTTTTGGGTCCGGGGTTTTGAGATGGAGATGGTTGATGCGAAATGCCATGGCGGCCTCCTTGGGGATCGATGAGATGCGCAATTCTTACTCTGGCTGCATGGCGCAATGCAATCACGCCAGCTGAAAGGGCGACCGGCCGGTCGCCCCTACCTCGGACTTCGCGGCTACAGCATTACCGAAAGAAAGCATCAGTTTCGCCGCGAGCCGATCTGATGTAAGTTAGCGCAACTCGCACGCACCATCGCACTTCATGAAAGCCCAGCTATTCGCGTTACTCACCGCCCTCGCCTTCGCCGGCTCCAACGTTTCGGTCAAGCGCGGTTTCGCTTTCTCGACACCGCTGACGGCAACTTTCGTATCGTTGGCGATTCATAGCGTCGTTCTGTGGATTGCGGTCTTCTTGACTGGTGGCATTCCACCCGTCGCCACCGGCGCTGTCATCGCCATCGCGCTCACCGGTCTACTCCAACCTGGTATTCGTCACTTCCACTACACTGGCATTCACAAGATCGGCACTTCCCGCGCGGTCACGCTGCGCAACTCTTATCCGTTTCTCACGGTCATCGCCGGCATCGTCTTTCTCGGCGAGCCATTAACACTCATGGGCATGGCCGGCACGCTACTGGTGGTCGGCGGCATCGTCCTGACCTCCTGGCGCATGGATCGCAACACGCCGTCGTTCCGCTGGGTTTATCTCTTCTACCCCATCGCCACCGTGCTGCTGACGACCATCGTCCATCCGCTGCGCCGCTACGCGCTGCTGCAGTCGCACGAACCGTTGTTGCTGGCGGCCATGGTTGGCCCCATCGCGCTCTTGTCCTTCGCCGCGTTTTACGCGTCGCCGGCTTGCGAAGACAAATTGGTCTGGGATCGCCGTGCCCTTTGGCCGCTGGTGCTGTCGGGAATATTTGAAACCCTCGCCGTGCTGTTCATGCTGGTGGCGTTTTCCTCGGGGCCGGTCTACATCGTCTCGCCGATCGCGGCCACCGTGCCGATCTGGACCATGCTGATCGGCGCAATCTTTTTACGCGAGGTCGAGCAGATCAATCTAGCGACGATCGTCGGCACGATCTTGGTCGTGGCCGGTGTAATCGTAATCTCCGTAGTGCAGTAGCCGTCGTGCTCGTGGCTCGTGATCGTGCTCGTTGTCCGGATCAAAGACGAACACGAACCACGAACACGATCACGGCCGTCCCCACTCCTTGAGAATCACCCGCGCGATGTTGCCGCCTCGGATCGCCACCAACTTCTCCCCAGTCGCCGCCGTCGCCGCTCGCGGCGAGCCGAAATATCCGCGGCCATCGCTGAGACTGCCGTAGTCTTTCGTCTCGTTGCGAAACGCTTCGACATCGTAGTCGAAGTTAGGCTCAAGGCCTTTGATAATTTCTTTGTCGACCAAATCGGCAAAGCTATTGAGCGCCAGCGAAGTTTCCGACTCGCCGCCATGCCCTTCGCGATCGGCGCGCGGGCTCTGGTAGAACTGGCGCACGCCGTCGCGATAACAAGCCGTGGTCATCACCGGATCGTGAGCAAAGCCGACGCACAGCACCTGCGCGTTGATATTTTCCGTTAGAATCCCACGCGCGTCGTCTAAAGCTTTCATATGATGCAGATCGCGATGACCGTTGAGAATCACCAAGCGATGCAAGCCATGGCGGAAAAGCGAACGGCCGATCTCGACGACCATGGAGCGCAGAGTCTCCGGCTCCAACGACAAGGTGCCGGGAAAATCTATCGCGGCTCGCGCCACGCCGTAGTTGATCGTCGGCGCAATGACGACTTCGTAACCCGCTTCTTCCAAATGCGGCGCCGCCGACGCTGTGTAAATCTCCGCCGCGAAGGAATCCAGGCCGAGCGGCAAATGCGCGCCATGTTCCTCAACGACACCGACGGGAAGAATCGTTAGCGCCCGGCCGCCCTCGGCTATGCGTTTTACTTGAGGGAAAGCCATTTCCGCTAGTCGTTTCATACTGCGCTCCTCGTAAACAGGTTGTTGCCACGCTACGGCCACCGTCATACAACGGGAGAAAGTCGCGAACAACCGGAAAATCTCATTGACGAAAGAATCCGCCGGCGGCTAATGTACCCTGACATTCAGTTCAACATGGAGTTCTTCGGCCGACCCTTCGACGAAACGAATCTCTTCGAGATCGCGTCCGCCTATGAAGCAAAAACCAAACACCGAAAGCCGCCGAAAGCCTTCGGTCCGCTAAAGGGCGAGCCGTAGGGTTCACATCGAAAATGGCTAGTCATCGCGCGACTCGCGCTATTGCACGAAGAGCTTTTTGATCTGTGCCATGACTTCGGGTGACTGGGTCATCACATCCTTGGCTATTTTTTGCAGTTGCTCGCCGCGCGCTGGGGTGATTTCAACTCGCTGCTTTTTCGCTTCGGCGATGAGGTCCGGGTCTTTGGCGGCTTTTTCAAAGGCGAGGCGCAGCGCTTGCACGCGTTCCGCTGGCGTTCCCGGCGCCACCATGAACGGCCGCGCCCACTCGGCGCCCTGGTTCATGGCCGCGGCAACCCGCCGGTTGGTCGGCGCGGTTTTGAATTCGTCCATTAACTCGTAAATCGTCGGCGCGTCGGGCAAGCGGGCATCGCGTTTGTGACCACCCTGGGCCAACATGCGCACGAATTTATTCTTGTACCAACCGACATATTGATCGCGCGCGAAATAGGTCGCGATGGTCAGCCCCATGCAGTTGATCTCGCCCCGCTCCAAAGCCAAACCGATCTCGCTGCTGCCAGGATAGCCGAGAACATGTTCGATCTTTGCGCCGATGGTTTCGCTCAACAATTTCGACATCACGTAATCCGCGCTACCAGCTCCGGTGGAACCGCATTTGGGCGGCTCGCTGGCGCGAATCACATCGGCCATGGACTTGAACGGTGAGTCGCTGCGCACGAAGATGATCATGTCGTCGTTCTCTAGGGAGCCGATCCACTGGAAACGAGTCAAGTCGAACTTGACTTCCTTGTGACCGGCCAATTGACTCAAGTAAACATTGTTGTGCGGCGCTAAAATCGTCAAACCGTCGGCTTTGGCCACGCCCCAAACATAATTGGCCGCGATCACGGAACTGGCGCCGGGCATGTTTTGCACCAGCACGTCGGGATTACCGGGAATGTATTTGCCGATATAGCGGCTCACCCAGCGCGCCGCGCGGTCGTAGCCACCACCGGAACTGAGTCCGACGACGATACGCACCGCCTTGCCCTTGTAGAATGGGCCGGGAGAATCTTGCGCGGCCAGAGAAACGCCAGCCGCGAAACTGCTGACGGCCAACGCCAACACCAATGCCTTGATCGAATAACTCATCGTTTTCCTGTCGGTCTAGCGAAACATCTCGCGAAACTTCTTACCCCAACTCTCCATATCATCGTTGGTCGGCAGCTTCATGGTGACGATCTGCTCGTCCTTCACCTCTTTTTTGAATTTGTGATCGACCTCGGGGTGAAAAACATATTCGCCGGTCTCGCCGACCATGCGCTGCACCTCAGCGCCGAGAAAGAAATCGGTGAACAACTTGGCAGCACTCGGATGGCGCGATTGCTTGTTGATGGCGATGAATCCCACCGACGCGAGATACTTGTTCATGCGCACATACTCGATGGGGCCGGGATATTGAAACTTGTCTTTGATGTAGCCGATGAACAGTGGGATCTCGCCGCTGGTCATCGGTTGAATCAGATCCGCCACGCTGCGGCCGATGCGCGGCTCCTGCTTCGCCCAACCTTCGACGAGCTTGAGCCAGTTGGGGCCGTAAAACTTGTCGAGGCTCAAGACGAATTGCAGCGTAGTGACGTGAATACCGGGATTGGCGAGGCCGAACTTGCCCTTCCACTTCGGTTGTAACAGTTCGTCATAGGATTTCGGCGTCTCATCCGCTTTCAACATCTGATAGTTGTAATTGATGCCGAAGGGCAGCACGCGCCACGCGGTCATGCGGATGTCGGGATCGCGAAACTGTTTGGGATAATTTTTCGCCGCCGGTGGGTCGAAGACGCCGAGAATGCTTTTTTCGTCGAGCGCCTGCATCACCGCTTCGTTGCCAAGATTGACATCGAAGAGCGGCTTGCCGGCGCGCGCCTCGGTGATCACGCGGTTGACGATCTCGGTGGCGTCGCCGCGCCAGTGCCTGACCGGAATGCCGTATTTCTTTTCGAACAGATCGCCGATGCGCTTGGAGATGCTGACCGTCATCGCACCGTAGAAGACCACTTCGCCGTCCTTTTTCGCCGCTTCAATCAATTGCGGCGTGATCTGGCCTTGGCTGGAAACTGGCAAGATCGTCTGCGCCAGTAACAACAACATCGCAATCATCAGCTTCATCATGGTCCACTCCTTGGGACTAATGCATCGCAGTTCTACCGCCCTTCGCCGGCACAGTCAAAAGCAAATCACAGTTGCTTGACTCCGGCGGCGATCTAGTTCAACTCATGAGAGAAGTAATTTTTCTCGCCAAGCCATATTCGCCCAACATCGTGAACCCACCGCAAGCAACGACAGATCATTCCAAGCGCAATCTCGCCGCCTTCGGCGTTATGCTGGTGATTTTCCTATTCGCCATCGACGCCACCATCGTCAGCACGTCCATGCCGACCATCGTCGCCCGCCTCGGCGGCTTGGAACTCTACGGCTGGGTGTTTTCGATCTACATGCTGACTTCGGCGCTCACCACGCCGATCTTCGGCAAGCTCGCCGATCTGTTTAGCAAGCGCCGCCTTATGCTCATCGGCATCGCTATCTTTCTCATCGGCTCGACCTTGTGCGGCGCGGCCCAGAGCATGGAAGCAATGATCGTCTTTCGCGCCATCCAAGGACTCGGCGGCGGCGCGATCTACGCGCTCTCGTTCATCGTCGTCGGCGTAATATTTCCCGCCGACCAGCGGGCGAAAATGCAGGGCATCATCAGCGGCATCTGGGGCGTGGCAGCGATCCTCGGCCCGCTCGCCGGCGGCGTCATCGTCGAGCACTGGAGCTGGCGCTGGATTTTTTTCGTCAACCTGCCTCTGGTCGCCGTCGCCACGGCGTTTATCCTCATCGGCCTCAAAGAAGAGCGCGCCGAGAAACGCCAACCCAAGCTCGACATCGCCGGTGCCCTCACTTTGCTGCTTGGCCTGCTGTTGATATTTTATGCGCTCGCGCAAAGCGGCCACGGCCAGCGCGCCCTCAGCACCGAAATAATAAGTTTGATCGGCGCCGGCATGATCGTCTTGATCATTTTTTATTTCGTTGAACGGCGCGCCGCCGAACCGCTCATCCCCCTCGATCTTTTCGCCATTCGGCTCTACCAAGCGTCCACCGCCGTGGCGATGCTCAGCGCCATGGGTGTGTTCGGCGCGATCAGCTATTTACCGCTCTACCTGCAAGGCGTGCTCGGCTTCGCCGCCTCCCGCGCCGGCCTGGTGGTGCTGGTGCTCAGCAGCTTTTGGACCGTCGGTAGTCTCATCGCCGGCCGCTGCACTAACAATCTCGGTTATCGCGCGGTCGCGGCCATGGGCATGGCGCTACTCAGCTTCGGCTATCTGCTCTTCGTCGTGCCGCTGTTCGGCAGCGGGGTGATCACGGCAATAGTGAGCGCCGCCGCCATCGGCGCCGGCATGGGCATGGCCAATCTCACGACCTTGGTGGCGGCGCAAAGCGCGGTGGAACCAAGGCGCATCGGTGTCGCCACTTCGACGATCATGTTGTTTCGCACCTTCGGCGCCGCTTTCGTGGTCAGCGTCATGGGCACGGTGATGCTCGGCCACATGCAACAAGCGCTCATGCGATTGCGCGCGGCGAATTTAGAAGTCGCTCCAGCACTGTGGGACAAACTCGCCAATCCGCAAAATCTTCTCGAACCAACCACCCGCGGCCAAATTCCCGCCGAGCTGCTGCCGAGCTTGATCGCCAGCCTCGACGACGCCTTACGGTACGCCTTCCTCATCGGCGCGCTGCTCATGCTGCTCGGCATCGTCGCGAGTTTTTTCATGGCGAACCACAAACCGGCACGATCGTCCGCGCAGAAACAATGATTCCATTTCAAAATTTTGCGTAGGGGCGACCGGCGGTCGCCCTTTTCGAATCCAACAATTCGATTTGACAGCACGCGCCGCGAACCTGTAAACCAAATCATCAAGTCTGGATGAATCAACTATTATGAGCGAACCCACCACCGCCGCCGAAACAACTTTGGCCAACGCCGCACCCACATTGGAAGCGACGATTCACCAAAAACGCGTCGCTCTCGGCTTGATCAGCAGCTGCCATGCTTTGAATCATCTGCAATACAGCATCACCTCGGTGATGTTTCCGGTGATGATGACCGAGCTCGGCTTCGGCTTGGTCGGCTTGGGCTTCATCTCGGCGCTGTCGAGTTTCGTCGGCCAAGGCTTGCAAGTGATCTACGGTTTTCTCGCCAACTTCTTCAAGCGCAGCACCATGCTCGCCGTCGGCAATGTCGTCGTCGGCATCACCGCCATGTCACAATATTTCGTCGGCAGCTTTCCCCAACTGGTCACGGCGCGGGTCGCCATCGACATGGGATCGAGTCCGCAGCATCCCCTCGGATCGAGCATCTTATCGCGCTACTATCCGCAGTCGCGCGGCTGGGCGCTGACGTTTCACACCTCGGCAGGCAATCTCGGCTCGTTCATCGGTCCAGCAGCGGCCTCCTTCGCGCTTTTGTACATGGGTTGGCGTAGCACCTTCGTTTTGTTCGGCGCGATCAGCTTGATCATGGGGCTGACGCTCTTCGCCGTGCGCGACCACGCCGGCGGCGCCAATGAAATCGCCGGCGGCAAGAAAAAAGCCAAAGCCGGCTTCGATGCCTATCTTCAATGTTTGAAGAACCGCAACATCTTGTTCACTTCGCTCGTGTTAATGGCCGGGGCAGCCGGCCGCGGCACTGGCGTCAACTTGACTTACTTAGTTCCGTTTTTCATGCAGAAGTTCGGCGTCAGCGCCTCGAGCGGCGGATTTATTTTGACCCTCATGCAAGCCGCCGGCTTAGTCGGACCGATGCTGATCGCCTGGCTGTCCGACCGCACCGGCAAACGCACCCTGATCACCCAAGCGACCTTGCTGTTGTCCGCCGTCATGACGATCTTTTTGGTGCAGCATTCCTCGCTGACAATTCTCTTTTACGCCAACCTGCTGCTCTACGGCGCTTTCGTCCAAGCCCGCGGCGCGCTCACCCAAACCATGATCGGCGACTTCGCCAGCGAAGAGCTGACCGACGCGGCATTTTCGATTTACTACTTCGTCGGCTTCATCTCCGGCCCGATCTGGACCCTGATCATCGGCTACGTCATGCAGCACTACGGCTTCACCGAAGCCTTCTACATCGCCGCGGGCACTTACATCGCCGGCATGGTCCTGCTGTTGTTCGTCAAGGAAGAGCCGAAGGCGGTGACAGCGTGACGATGAACTCGGATATTGCTCTCGCAAAGACGCCAAGGCGCAAAGTGACGGGCGTGGCCCGTCATTCGAAATGAATGCGAGAGAGCCGAGAGAGATTTTTCCCTTCGGTCGAAATGACAACTTCTTACCTTTGCGCCTTCGCGCCTTTGCGAGAAATCTCCCGAATCCGAACTTTTTGAGTCCTCTGCGTCCTTTGCGGCTATTTCTCCCCTTCCGAAATTCCACCCTATGACCGTTCAAATCATCGCTCTCTCTGCCGCCATGGCCTATGCCATGAGTTTCATCCTGTCGAAGCGCGGCATGCGCCATTCGACGCCGATCACCATTACTTTCGTCTCGCTGCTCATGCAGACCCTCGTGTTGTTGGGCATCGTCATTCTCTTCACCGGCGTTCCGCCGATGACTCCCTACGTTTATTTTCTCTTCATCGTTGCCGGCGTGCTGCAAATGGCCGTGCGCCAGCTCACCTACATCGGCATCGAAAAGATCGGCGCCGCGCGCAGCGGACCGATCCGCGCCTCGGTGCCGCTGTGGAGCGCGGCGGTGGCAATTATTTTTCTCGGTGAACGCATCACCTGGCCCATCGCCCTCGGCACTCTATTGGTGGTCGGCGGCATCTTGTTGATTTCCTGGCGCAGCGAAGAATCGGTCACGGACTTTCGCCGCTGGTACGTCATCGCGCCGCTGCTGGCGGCGATTCTCGGCGGCATCGTCTATCCACTGAGAAGATATACGCTGCAAATTTCCGACGACCCGATCTACTTCGGCGCCATTATCGGCGTCGTCGGCCTCATCTGTACGATGCTATTTCTCGCTGCGCCATCGACCAAAGACAAACTCGTCTGGCATCGCCGATCGGTAGGCTATTTTATCGTCGGCGGATCGCTCGAATCCCTCGGCCTGCTACTGGTTCTCTACGCCTTGAGTTTCGGGCCCGTGGTCATGGTCACACCTCTCACCGCGACCTTGCCGCTCTGGGTGGTGCTCGGCAGCAAACTATTTTTGAGCGATGTCGAAAAGATTACTTCGCAAACCGTGGTCGGTGCGATACTCGTCGTCGCCGGCACGGTAGCGATCGCCTTGGCCAAGTTTTGACGATCATGATCATTTCCGCGGTAGCTTCTGCCCCCAGGCTTTGATAAATTCCGCAGTGAAAAACTATTCGCGCAAATAGCGACTGAGGAAAATCCATGGCCATCCGCATCGTTCGCCTCGGTTCCCCACGCGTTGCCAATGAAGGGTTGCGCATCGGCACGGTCCGCCGTCCGCCGCGCGGCGTGGCCAAATCCAAGTTCGCCTCGGATAATTGGTACGATGTCTGGCTGCCCAATCTCGCGCCGGCTGCCGACAGCGTCAAGCTCGCCCTCGGCGCGGCCACGCCCGCCCAGTGGGCTGCCTTCGCGAAACGCTATCGCGCCGAGTTGAAAACTCCCGACAACAGCCGCGTCCTCGATCTGCTCGCGGCCCTGTCCCAGCAAGCGCAGCTCGCGGTCGGTTGCTACTGCGAAGAGGAAGTCCGCTGTCATCGCTCGATCCTGCGGCAACTATTGATCGAGCACGGCGCGAAAATGATCTGAAGGTGTCCAGGCCTTGGCGATGAAAAACTCAATCGATTGTCTCTCGCGTATCGTACTTTTCGCTCTGCTGCTCGCCGCGCTCGCGCCGAACCAACCCCACGCCGCCGTGCCGCGCCCTTTGCGAATCGCCTTCTTGTTCACTTCCGGCACCATGGCGTCCATGTGGATGGCGAAGGAGAGCGGCGGCTTCGCTCGAGAAGGGTTGGATGTCGAAATGATTTCGATGGGCTCGACTCTAGCCCTGCCGGCGCTGATCGCCAACGAAGTTGATGTCATTCAGATCTCCGCCGTGCCGCTGATCAACGCGTCGCTGCGCGGCTTCGACGTGGTTTTCGCCGCGGGAATGCTCAATACGATGATATGGGATTTGTACGCCAGGGCCGAGATCAAAACCGCTGAGCAACTCAAAGGGAAAATCGTCGGCACCGAACGGCCGGGCAGTCCAGTGGCTTACGGCACATTGGTGGCGCTGCGCAAATTGGGACTCACGCCCAAAGATGTTCAACTGCGAATATTGGGCGGCAGCGAGCAGATCACCGCGGCGCTCTTAACCGGCCAGATTGTCGCCGGAGCGGCGGCGCCGCCGGTAAATTTCCAGCTCGACCGAAGCGGATTTCATTCGCTGGCCACGACGTTGGATCAGCCCTATCAAAACGTCGGCGTCGTCATGAGACGCGCTCGCATGGATGAATTGGCATCCCGCCTGGTACCGTTGCTACGAGCGGTGCGCACCGGCATCGACCGCTTCTACAGCGATAAACCCTTCACCATGAAGGTGATCGCCAAGTACACCAAGGAAAAAGATCCCGACATCGTCGACCGCACCTACGAATTTTATCGCCGCGCCGGCTTCAAGCGCGAGCTGATGATTTCCGAACCGGGCATGCAAGGCATTTTGGATTTCATGTCCGAAACCGTCCCGGAAGCGAAGAAGGCCACGCCTGGGCAATTCTTCGACGACCGCTTCGTGCGCCAGTTGAATAACGTAAGATAACAAACGTTTTGGGTCGGGCGTTTGGCGGACCACACAGAAGTTTCTACGACTTGACTTACAGCCGCCCATTCATCTTAATGCACCCATCAGCGAGCAAACCCCAAACACTGGACTCCAAACTCTAAACTAACCAAGGAGCCTCTCGTGGCCAAATATAATTTACGCGTCAACGGCAAAGCCAACGCCGTCGAAGCCGATGCCGACATGCCGTTGCTCTATGCGCTGCGCAACGATTTGCAATTGAACGGTCCGAAATTCGGCTGCGGCCTCGGCCAGTGCGGCGCTTGCACCGTCATAGTCGACGGCAATCCGGTGCGCTCCTGCCAGATGCCCATGAGCGCCGTCGGCAACCGCAACGTCACAACGATTGAAGCCTTGGGCAACACCAAGAAGATGCACAAGATCCAGCAGGCGTTTGTCGACGAGCAAGCGGTGCAGTGCGGTTACTGCATCAACGGCATGGTGATGACGACCAAAGCCTTGCTCGACAAGAATCCGAAACCCAACGACACCCAGATCAAAGAAGCGCTGGCGGGAAACCTGTGCCGCTGCGGCACGCATATTCGCATCCTGCGCGCGGTCAAACGGGCGTCGGGCCAAGCGGCGTAATATCACCTCGAGAAATCAAGAATGCTTCGACAGACTCAGCATGATCGGAAAAGCTCCCAATCAAATTCTTAATTCTCCGTTCGTCCTGAGCTGGTCGAAGGACTCCGACGAACTGTTCAATGACTCATTCGCATAGGAACCCTTTATGAAAACACCAACCATCTCCCGCAGACAATTTTTAAAAACCACCGTCGCGCTGGTCGTCAGTTTCAATTTACTGCCGCTAAACAAAAACGCTTGGGCGCAATTCGTCAAGCTGCCCTCCGGCGACATCGACCCGACGTCACTGGACTCGTGGTTGGCCATCACGCCTGACAGCTATGTAACCTTCTACACCAGCAAAGTCGAGATCGGCACCGGCACGATCACCGCCCTGGCGCAGATCGTCGCCGAAGAGTTGGACATACCATTCAACAAGATCAAAATGGATTCCGGCGACACGAGTAAGACCATCGAACAAGGTGGCACGACGGCGAGCCGCACGATTCTGCGCGCCGGTCCGCAAGTACGCCAAGCCGCCGCCGCGGCGCGCCAGGAATTGTTGAAACTCGCCAGCGAACAGCTCAAGGCACCGGCGGAAAAACTCACCGTGATCGATGGCGTGGTGAGCGTGGTTGGTGAAAGCACCAAACGAATAACCTACGGGCAACTCATCGGGGGTAAAAAGTTTAACACCACGCTTTCGGTCAAGGGCACAGGTTGGGACATGGTGGTGGCACCGGAAGTCAAAGCGAAAAACCCTAAAGACTACAAAATCGTCGGCAAATCCATTCAACGCATCGAGCTGCCGCGCAAGGTTACTGGCGAGCATAACTATGTTCATAATCTGCGGATCCCCGGTATGCTCCATGGCAGCGTCGTGCGACCGCCGGTGATCAATACCGAACCAGTAAACATCGATCGCGATTCGATCAAAAATATTGCCGGCATCGTCTCGGTTGTCCGCGAAGGGAAATTTGTCGGCGTGGTGGCCAAAAGCGAATGGGCGGCGATGAAAGCGGCGCAAGCGCTGCAAGTCACTTGGGCCAAGCCGACCAGCAAAGTGCCCGGCACGCCGGACGAGCTTTTCAATTTTTTGAAAAACACCAAGCCGGCACGCTCAATCAAGGCAGTCGAAAAAGGCAACGCTCCTACCGCCCTGGCGCAAAGCAAAAAAGTCTACCAGGCGAGCTACCGGTGGCCATTTCAAATGCACGGTATGATCGGACCATCGTGCGCGGTCGCCGATGTCAAAGGCGACAAGGCGACGATTTGGTCCGGCTGCCAAGGACCATTTCGCACGCGCGGTCGCATCGCCGAAATACTCGGCATCAAAGAACAAAACGTGCGGGTGATTTATCACGAAGGGTCTGGGTCCTATGGGCGCTTGAGTGCCGATGACAGCGCCGAAGATGCCGCGCTCATGTCGCGCGCTGTGGGCGCGCCGGTGCGCGTGCAATGGTCGCGCGCCGACGAACATGGTTGGGAGCCGAAAGGTCCGGCGCAATTGGATGAAATTAAAGCCGCCGTCGATGAGGACGGCAAAATGACCGTATGGGATTTCACCGACTACGGCCAACCCTGGACGGTCTCTGGCTCGACGCCGCTCTTGGCATCGCTGCAAGTCGGCCTAAAGCCTAACAACCCAGGCGGCAACAACGGCACCCAGGCGAGCGGCGAATTTTATACCGTCGCCAATCAAACGATCAATATTCATCAGATCGGCTGGCATTTTCCGGAACCGATTTCGCTGCGCACCAGCAACTTACGCGCCCCGGGCGACGTCGCTCGGTGCTTTGCCAGCGAAAGTTTCATCGACGAAATCGCCGCAGATTTAAAAATCGACCCGGTGGAGTTTCGTTTTAAAAATTTGACCGGCGACAAGCGCGCCACTGAAGCGCTCCAGGCCGCAGCCGACAAAGCAGGTTGGCAAAAAAGACCGTCGCCCGCGCCGGCAGTAAGCAGCAACATCGCCAAAGGCCGCGGCGTGGCGTTGACCAATCTGTCGAACACTTACGTGGCCCTGGTTGCCGAAGTCGAAGTGAACAAGACGACGGGACAGGTTGCCGTGAAGAAACTAGTTTGCGCCCACGACTGCGGTTTGATCGTCAACCCCGATGGCTTGAAAAACCAAGTCGAAGGCAACGTCATTCAAGGCACGAGCCGGGCGATGCACGAAGAAGTCTTGTTCGATACCACCGCCGCAGTTACGAGCCTTGATTGGTCGAGCTATCCTATCCTACGTTTCCCTGACTTGCCGGAACTTGAATTGGTGCTAATCAATCGCACCGAGATGGATCCCCTCGGTGCCGGCGAAGCCTCCACCAGCCCTCCCGCTGGCGCAATCGCCAACGCGATATACGACGCCGTCGGCGTCCGGCTACGCGAAGGACCGTTCACGCCCAAGCGCGTGCTGGCGGCGATGAAGAAAGCCTGATCGGTGGAAGCCGAGAGGGCGGGTTTAAAACCCGTCCCTACGAATCCCAATTCTTTTTTTTGCGTCCTTTGCGCCCTTTGCGGTTAATTATCCGAATCCGAAATAATCGGCTTGAACGGTTGGCGCGATTTCTTTAGGGTAGCGTCATGGCCGACACAAATCATTTAATCTTGACCGCCGTCGGACCGGACCGGATAGGCCTGGTCGAAAAAATTTCTCAGTTCATCGCGCGCCACGGCTGCAACATCGAAGACAGCAAGATGGCGGTGTTTTGCGGCGAGTTTGCCGTCATCGTGTTGATCAGCGGCGCAGCGAATAAACTGTCGACAATCGCCAGCGACTCCCGCGAGATCGAATCTGAAACGGGTTTAACGATATCGACCAAGACACCGGCGGTGCGCGAAACCACGCAAGCCTTCCTACCCTACAAACTCACCGCATCGTGCATGGATCATCCCGGCATCGTCTATCAAATCAGCAACGTGCTGAGCAGCCTGGGCATCAACATCGAATCCATGGAAACCAAAACCTACGCCGCGCCGATCAGCGGCACGCCGATCTTCCAGCTCGAAGCCGATATCGCCGTGCCGGTGACGACCAATATCAATCAGCTGCGCGAGCGCTTCGGCGAGATTCAACGCGAAGAAAACATCGACATCGAGTTGGCCGCGGCGAAGAGCTGAGTCCGGAGGGCCGACACACAGGTCGGCCCCTACATTGATATGCGACGTTAAAATCAAACTGAACCATTAGGAATATTAGATTCAACCAACAGCGTAATAGGAGTCGCGAAGATGAAGGCGATCCGCATCCATGAATTCGGCCAATCGGAAGACGTGCTCAAGTACGAAGATGTCGCGGTGCCGGAACCCAAGACCGGCGAAGTCTTGATCAAAGTCGAAGCTGCGTCACTCAACCGCGCCGATCTCGGTCTGCGCAAAGGCACCTATCGGATCGCCGCCGACGCCTTGCCGGTAATTCCCGGCCGCGAATTTGCCGGAACCATTGCCAAACTCGGCTCGGGCGTGAACGATTTCACTATCGGCCAGCGCGGCGTCGCTTATCCAAGTCTTGGCGGCTACGCCGAATACGCTGTGGCCAAAACTTCCGAAGTCCGACCCATCCCCGACGGCGTCACCTTCGCCCAAGCGGCGGCGTTGCCAACCGCAGCGCTCACCGCCTGGTTCGGCTTACAGACCGACGGCAATTTGAAATCATCTGAATGGCTACTGGTTCAAGGCGGCAGCAGCGGCGTTGGCGTCGCGGCGATTCAAATCGCCAAGTATCTCGGCGCCAAAGTGATCGCTACTTCCGGCAGCGAAGAAAAATGCCGCAAGCTGCGCAAATTCGGCGCCGACATCACAATCGACGTCTCGGCCAACGATTTCGTCGCCGAAGTCATGCGCGCAACAAACAATCGCGGCGTCGATGTGGTCTTGGAAATGATCGGCGGCGAAGTCTATCAGAAAAGTTTGCACACCCTGGCGCCGGGCGGACGGTTGTTCTCCATTGGCGGCGCTTTCGGCGCGGTTCCCGATCCAGCGCCTCAGCTCACCGAGGGCAGAAAAGCCACGCGCTTTTCGATCACCAACTATTTAAAAACCAAGCCGGAAGAATTTCACCAACTCGACATTATTTTAGGACTGGTGCAAGAAAAGAAGTTCGATGTCGGCATCGGCAAAACTTTTTCCCTAGCCGAAACCGCCGCCGCCCAGCGCTATCTCGAAGGCCGTGAACATTTCGGCAAAGTGATGCTGTCGATGTGACAACCTCCGATCCCTTCTCCCCTCACGGGAGAAGGTTAGGATGAGGGTGAATTCGCACGGGATGAGTTCGGCGCTCACGAATGTGTCAGTATCACCCCATCCCTGCCTTCCCCCGTCAAAGGGGGAAGGGGTAAGATTGTGTTCGACCCAGGGTCGCACTTACGAAAGGAGAAATCGCCATGCCGTTCAAAATCAGACGAGTCGGCCATTTGGTCCTGAAAGTAAAAGAGATCGAAGGCTCGCGCAAGTTTCTTTTCCAGGGTAAGCGGCCATTCACTCCCCATTCCTGACTTGTCCCGCTATTTTCCGCCGAACACCTTGGCGAGAAAACCCTCTTTCTCCAACTCAGCGACGTACTTGTACAAGACGTAATCTTTCGCCTGCAAATCTTTGGCCTCGGGCCGATTTCTTTTTAGGATTTGCGCGGTGAACTCGACGCCTTCGAGGGTCGGGTAAGGTTTCGTCGGAAAAGTTTTGCTGTAGTAGCGGTAGGTTTCTTCCATCTGGTCTTGGTGTTTTTCTGGATCGAGCCGGAGATATTGGGCGATGGATTTCAAAACTTGCGGCTTCTTGGCCGGATCTTTCCACAGGCTCAAGCCTTCGATGAGCGCCCGCAGCGTGCGCATCGTCATGTCGGGATTGCGATCGAGAAAGTCCTTGGTGGCGACGATCAGTTGGTGCGCGTAGGGAATGCCGGACTCGGATAGATCGATGACTTCGTTGAAACCCAATTGCCGGCCGGCGAGATTGAGCGGCGGGCTGACAATGGCAGCATCGATGACGCCGGCCTTGAGCGCGGCGAAGCGCTCGCTTTGACCGCCCCCTTGGAGAATGAACACGTCTTTATCCGGCTTGAGTCCGTATTTTTCCACCGCCGTGCGCACCGCCGTATCGGACGAGGAACCGTAGCGACTGATGGCGATCTTCTTGCCGCGTAAATCCGCCGGCACTTTAATCTCGGCGCGCGAAAGAATGCTGAACGGAAAGGTATTGATCATGCCGCCGACGAAATAAATATTGGCGCCGCGCAAATTGGCCGTCAACGTCGCCACGCCGTCCTGAGTAGCGAACTGAATGTCGCCGGCGATCAACGACTGCATGCCCACGGTACCGCCGGGGAACGAGATCAGCTCCAAATTTAAACCGTACTTTTGAAACAGCCCGGCCTGCTTAGTGACATGGTAATGACTGTTGGTCCCCGCCGGCGATTCGATACCGATACGCACTGTCTGCAGCGGCTTCTGCGCCCACGCCGCAACCGCGGACGCCAATATCATCGTCAATATTCCGAAAATCGCCGATCGTTTCATAATCCGACTCCTTTGCTTGTCGCGCTGTTGTAGCCGCAAGCGACGAGATCTGTCAAGTTACGTTGGTCGATGGCAGTGCTTCAGTTTGGCGAGATCCCTCACTTCGTTCGGGATGACAACCGTTCGAAATAGGTCATTTCGAGCCCAGCGGGAAATCTTGCTCACTCCATGTACCGACACCGTAACTTAACTGAACCACTATCTTGTCGATTGATCGATGGCTGAGATTCGACTACGGTCGATATCGATCGCTTTCCAAGAATTCGCTTTTTCATGGCCCAACAAGTCACACCCTGGCAAGTGCTCAAGCAACGCGACTTCGGTCTGTTCTGGGCGAGCCTGCTTTTTTCCGCCGTCGGCAGCCAGATCTCAACCGTCGCCATCGCTTGGCAAGTCTACGAGATCACCAATTCGCCGTTTCAATTGGGGCTGGCCGGATTGTTTCGCGCCTTGCCGATCATGCTCTTGTCGATTCCCGGCGGTGTGCTCGCCGACCGCATGGACCGCCGTCTGCTCTTGATCGTCACGCAAAGTTTGGCCGCCTTGCTGGCACTCGCGCTGGCGCTGCTGAGTTATTTTGGCACGGTGCAGGTCTGGCACATTTATTTGGTGACGTTTCTGTCCGGCGCGGTCGGCATCTTCGATTCGCCGGCGCGCACGGCGCTGATCCCGACGCTGGTTCGTGCCGAACAATTGGCGACAGCCTATGCCTTGAATATTACTTGGCGCCAGATCGCCACGCTCTCCGGCCCGTTCATCGGCGGCGTGATCATCGCCACCGTCGGCATCAGCCTTTCGTATTTCATCGACGCGCTGAGTTTCTTGAGCGTCATCGTTTGCCTGGCGCTCATGCGCGCCAGGACACCCGCGGCGACCGGCGCGAAGAAGGAATCGCCGCTGGAGAGCGTGCGCGGCGGTTTTAATTTCATCCGCGACAATACGGCGATCTTGGGATTGATGGGGATGGATACTTGCGTGCAATTTTTCGGCGCCTACCGTTCGATGATGCCGGTGTTTGCCCGCGACATTCTCGCCGTCGGCCCCGCCGGTCTCGGCGCGCTGCTCGGCGTTCCCGCCTTCGGCGCCCTTGCCGGCTCGGCGATTGTCATGGCGATGGGAAATCCAAAACGAAAAGGCCAGCTGATTATCACCGTCACGTTAATCTACACGGCGGGTTTGGTTTGCTTCGCGCTGTCGCGCTCGCTAGCGCTTTCGTTGACCATCGTTTTTTTTCTCGGTCTGGTCGACGCCATCGGCGAAACCCTGCGCGATACGATGGTGCAACTGATCACACCCGACCCCATGCGCGGTAGGGTGAAAAGTTTCGATCAAGTCTTCATGTCCGCCGGCACCTACTTGGGCCACGCGCAAATCGGCACCGCGGCGACATTTCTCGGCGTCCCCGGCGCCTTGGTCATGGGCGGCTGTCTCGGTTCCGCCGGCGTGCTCTTGGTGGCGAAATTCACTCGCGGTTTGCGCCAGATCGATGCGTGAATCGAGCGCCGTTACCAGATGACGTACTTGGCGGAGGAATTCTGTTAGGAAATGTTTTCCACCGCGGACTGAAGATTCTTAAAAGCATTCAAGATGTCCGTGGTGGTGATGATGCCGCAAATTTTGCCGGAGTCATCGACCACCGGCAGACAATTCAATCGATGATCGAGCACCAGCTCAACGGCTTCAGACAATGGAGTTTGCGCTTGCACCGTGAACACTTGGGAAACCATCAAATCGGCAACCAATGTCGAATCGGAATCATAACAACCTTCCGCGCGTAAGATGTCGCGGTCGGAGAGCACGCCAGCCAACCGTCCATCCGGTTCGGCGACGAGCAAATGATGAAACGAATGATGCGCCATCAAATCGACCGCTTCACGAAACAAATTGTGCGGATACAAACTGACAACCTGCGTCGTCATCAATTCACCCACCCGCCGCGGCATCCGGGCGAGATCTGGCGGCAATACGTTTATTTCTGCACCGTTCGATAAGTCCCCCATAAACCCGCGACTCCCCTCCTCAGTTTCACCTACATAGAATCCATCGGCGGCACAGTTTCGATCTTTAGTTGGCGCCGGACACAACTTTGAATCGCCACTTGGCAATTGAATCGACCGTGTTAACTGCGCTATGGTCGCGCCATCGCTACGGAGGCCAGCATGCCCATCGCAAAAGTTCGCGGCATCGAAATGAATTATCAGATTCTCGGCAACAGCGGCCCGTGGGTCGCGCTTTCGCCCGGCGGCCGGCGCGATATGAGCGGCATCGAGCTGCTCGCCAGCGAAGTTGCCCAGCACGGCCACCGCGTCGTCATCTTCGACCGGCGCAACACCGGCGCCTCGCAAGTCGTCATCGACGGCAACGAATCGGAGTATGAAATCTGGGCCGACGACGTGCATGAGTTGCTCAACCAGCTCGGCGCGTTGCCAGCTGTGGTCGGTGGCAGCTCGTCGGGCTGCCGCACTGCATTGCTCTTCGCGCTGCGCCATCCTGAAAGCGTCCGTGCTCTGCTGCTCTGGCGCGTCACCGGCGGGCGCTTCGCGTGCGAACGCTTGGTGGAAGAATATTACGGACAGTTTATTACCGCGGCAAAGGCCGGCGGCATGGCCGCGGTTTGCGACATGGAACACTGGAAAGAACGCATCAAAGCCCGCCCAGCCAATCGCGACGCGCTGATGACGATGAACCCGGCGCGCTTCGTCGAAGTCATGTCGCGCTGGCGCGAATATTTTCTCAGCGGCGCCGACCTGCCGGTCATCGGCGCGACCGAAGCGGATCTGCGCTCGATCAAAGTTCCCGCCTGCATCGTCCCAGGCAACGATCTGACCCACGGCCAAAAAACCGGCGAGACCCTCGGAGGTTTACTGCCAAGCAGCGAAGTCCATGTGCTGTTTCCCAAACACTACGACCAGCCACTGGCGCCGCGCGAACAATGGGATGAAAAAGCCGGCGCAATGGCCGAACTGTTCAGCGACTTTCTCAAGCGCCACGCGCCGCTGCGCGCGTAAATTGTAACGCGGTCACAATCGGGCGTAGGGGCTAAGTATGCTGCGCCCTTCCTCGCCGCCACCGGCAGAGAAAGCTTTCAACCACGAAAGGCAGGAAAACGGATTCCTAAATTTCGTGTGTTTCGTGGTTAAAACATCTTCAATCCGAAACCCCAGAACACAGTAAACCTTGCGCAGTCATTATTGCGCGCGTAAAGTCGATGCGCGCAAACTGAAGCCAATTTCTTTTATCGAGGCAAAATCATGGCCGATCAAAACCCCTTTGCCGCAATTCCCGACGGACTCAAAACCACCGCCGCGGCGGCGCAATTCGTCGAAGAGATTACTTTCGCAAAGATTCCCGCCGAAGCCCTGCGCATCGCCACGCGCTGTTTGCTCGACGGCCTCGGCCTATTCGTCGCCGGATCGGAAGAACATACGGTGCAGTTGCTGGTCGATGAAGCGGCGGAAACCGGCGGACGGCCAGACGCGCTATTGCTCAGCCGCAGCACGACAAAAGTTCCGGCCCCGATCGCTGCGCGCGTGCTCGGCACCGCCGGCCACGCCCATGATTGGGACGATAGCCAAGTAAGCATCGATCCGGCTCACGTCTACGGTCTGCTAACCCATCCGACGATTCCGCCGCTCAGCAGCGCGTTGGTCATGGCGCAGAAACTCGGCAACGTCGACGGCAAAACTTTCATGCTCGCCTTTCTCACCGGCTTCGAAGTGGAATGCAAAATCTCCGAGTGGATGCTGCCGCAACATTATCTGCGCGGCTTTCACTCCAGCGGCACCGTGGGAACTTTCGGCGCATTCGCGGCGGCCGCGAAGCTGCTTAATTTAACCGGCGACAAATTGCGCAGCGGCTTCGGCATCGCCGCCAGTTTCGCCGCCGGCATCCGTTGCAACTTCGGAACGATGACCAAACCGCTCCACGTCGGCCGCGCCGCGGAAAACGGCGTCACCGCCGCGTTGCTCGCCGCGCGCGGCTTCACCGCCGATCCCGACGCCCTCGATGGTCCGTGGGGTTATTTCGCTGTTCAAGGCGGCGGCGTCAGCGCGCAAAAACTTTCCCAAGGATTTGGAACAAGTTGGACGATCGTCGAGCCGGGCGTATCGATCAAACCTTATCCCTGCGGCGTGCTCACGCATCCGACCATCGATCTGATGTTGAAGCTGGTCAGTGAAAATAACGTGAAGCCGGACGACATCGACAGAGTTATTGCATACGCCGGCAGCAACATTCTCAATCCGATCCGCTACCCGATCGCGGCAAACCACCTGCAAGCGAAGTTCTCCCTGCCCGCCGCGCTGGCGATGGTCGCGCTGGCGCGCAAAGCCGGCAAAAAAGAATTTTCCGACGAGTTCGTCGCCACAGCGCCGATGCAAGCGATGCAAAAGCGCATCTCGACTGCGCTCGATCCAGAGATCGAAAAGCTCGGTTTCGACAAAATGCGCTCGCGCATCGAAATCAAATTGAAAAACGGCAAGCAGATCGAAGGCCGAGCCGACGAACGCTACCGCGGCGGCCCGGAAAATCCGCTGAGCGATGGCGACGTGGAAGCGAAGGTGCGCTCTTGCTGCGAAGGCGTCTTGGATGATGAACGACAAACCGGCTTGATCGATACGGGCAAGGCGATTCTGCAATTGCCGAACGCTGGAACGCTGATGGCGCTACTGAATCGCGTACGTCAACCACCCACCAATTAGTAGTGGGATTCATACGACATTGGCACGAAACTCACAGCCGAATTCTCATTCAGTCATTCCCGCGTAGGCGGCATCCACTCTTCAATTCGTAGGGGCGGACGATGCCTGTCCTGAGTCCCTCGAAGGATGTCTACCCTTTTTTCTCAACCCTAGGCCTTCTTAACCGCAGCCTTCAACACCTCCGGCTTCTTGCCGATCTGTTCCCCCTTGGGCAAGAACTCATACTTGAGCATCAGCCGCTTATCCATCGCCGCGTATTTTTTCGCCCAATCGGTTTGGCTCATCGTTCCTCCTAAAAAATCTTCTAGTGATCGTAAGTGTATTTCTCTCGGCAGTCGGCTTTGATCAAGCCGCAAAAAAATTCCCGCACCTCGGGGATGCGCATGAAACGCTCATAGTCATAGTTCGGCCCGTAGCTCGACCAGATTTCGGCACCGGCGTCAATATCCTGCAAAGCGACAAATTCAAAATAGGGCGCCTTGCACAAGCGCTTGATCGCAGCGTTTTGAAAACGGGTATCGATGCCGTTGATCTTGCTCGGCGCGAAGTTGATGCGGCTGACGTTGGCGCCCTGGTCTTTGCTGTCTAAATATTTATACGGATGGGCTTCCTTCTGGGCGCATTCCATCAGCGCGCCGACGTAATGATTGCCGGTGGGAAACTCCGCCAGTAAACGCCCGCCCAGCTCGCCGATCACCTCGTCCTTCTTGATTTTCACCATGGCGAACAGGCCGTTGCCGGAACCTGGAATGCGCGACGGCTTGATCACCGTGCGTTTGTCCAATTCTTTGTTGACCTTGAGCAATTTGCCGGCAATTGTCGGCGCCTGATCCGCGGAGAATGCCGTTCCACCAAGCAGCACCAAGCTGAGCATCGTAATCCGACCCAAAGTTCTCTTAACGACAGTCACAAACATGCAACGGAACCTCCAACAATTTTTTAGTGATAGTAAACAAACTTCTCACGGCAATCGGTCTTGATCAATGCGCAAAAGTAATCGCGCACCTTGGGAATATACATAAACTTAAAATAATCGTAGTTCGGCCCATAGCTGGTCCAAATTTCCGCGCCCGCTTCGATATCTTTGATCGCGATAAAAAGTACATAGGGTCGTTGACAGACTTGCTTGATCGCCGCGTTTTGAAAATGGGTTTCAATCCGGTTGATCTTACTCGGCGCAAAATTGATTTTGCTAACCTTGCTACCCAGATCTTTGCCATCGATAAACCGGTACGGATGAGCCTCTTTCCAAGCGCATTCCGGAATCTCGGCGACGTAGCCATTATCTTTGGGATATTCCTGATCCGTGAAAAGCCGCCCGCCATATTCACCGATGACCGCATCTTTCTTGATCTTGACCGCGGCGAACAAACCATCTCCAGCGCCCGGAATCAGCGACGGCTTGACCACCGTCAAGGCGTCGTATTTTTTGTCGGGAATAATTACTCGCGCCGAATCTCCACCAGCGCCGGCGCACCAGCCCAGCCCGTGGCTGCAAACGATCCATGCCGTCAAGAAAATCGCTTCAACCAATCGTTTCATGTCCACTGAATCGCTAGTCATGCGCCATTGTCGCACTTGCGTTCAAACATCAGGCAAGCTTGAACAGCCGCTTGGCGTTAAGCGCGAAAATATTCGCCTTGTCGCCATCGCTGATCTTCGCCGCTTTGATCTCTTCCAAGGTCGCGCAATGTTCGTAGCTCGGCGGGGTCGAGTAAAACAGACTGCCGAAGATCAATCGCTCTGAGCCCGCCGCCTCGACGAAACTCTTTACATAGGCCGGACCGCGCACATGGGCGGTGTCGAAAATGATGTTCTTGGTCCGTTTGGCGATGTCCAAGGCGAGCTGGCTGTTGGTGTTGGTGGTCAAGGCATCCATCGATACAAAAGTCAGCTCGGGAAATTCCACCGCCAAGCGTTCCAGCCGCCACACGGCTTCGAGATTGGACTCGGCGTTGGTGTGAATCAACGGAACGAGACCAAGCTCACTCACCTTCTTGAGCAACGGCCGCATGAGCGAGTGATCGACGGCGACCCCTTGAAAGCGGCTGTGCCAGACCACGCCGTCGAGATGTAGTTCATGTTTCATCCGTTCGAGCTCGCCAAGCGATCGCGCGCCGTGCAGCGGCTCGACGATACCGCAGGCGACCGGAAAACGTTTGGGATCTCGCGCACGATAGGCGGCAACAACGTCGTTGCAGCGCATGGTGTCTTTAATGCCATCGGCTTGAATATATCCGGTGGCAGCCAAGATCGCCGAAGCGCCAACCCCATTGGCGTCCATGATGCGCACGCGATTGGCGTAATCGCGCTCCTGCCAATCGCTACCTTCCTGCAAGCTGCCGCCAGTCAGCGATCCGAGATGATGATGAATGTCGAAGATTTCCATAGTTGCTCTCCACCTCAGGGTTCGAACGAGTATTCCTCGCTGCAATCGGTCCTTAACAAGCCGCAAAAAAAATCCCGCACCTCGGCAATGTACATGAACTTATCGTAGCTATAATAGGGACCGTAGCTCGCCCAGATTTCCGCCCTCGGCTCGATATCCTTGGTCGCCACGAAAATAAAATAGGGATAGGTGCAAAGCTGATGAATCGCGGCATTTTGAAAATGGGTGTCCAGGCCTTTGATTTTCTTCGGCGCGAAGTTGATGCGGCTGACGTTGCCGCCATAATCCTTGCTGTCGAGAAATTTATACGGGTCGCTTTCTTCCCAGGCGCATTCCGGAATGCTGGCAAGATAAAAATTGCCCACCGGATAATCCTCGGCGGTGACCAACCGTCCGCCCAACTCGCCGATCACTTCGTCCTTCTTGATCGCCACCGCGGCAAAAAGCCCGTTGCCCGAACCGGGGATCGCCGACGGCTTGATCACCGTGCGCTTGTCGAGATCGCGATTGATCTTGAGCGTCGGCACCATTTTGACTGGCTGAACCGGTTCATCGGCGTAGGCGGCGGAATTCAAACAGATCGGGCACAGAGCATAAAAAAGGGCGAGAAACATAGATGCGGGCATCATTGTAGAAAAGCGCGGCTGGCGATCTCCATTTGTTTTGATCTACAATTTAAAAACCATGCGCCAGCGCCATTGTCAAACAAAGCAGTTGTGGCTTTGCTCACGTTAGAAGCCGCGTCGATGAGGGAGTTCGACGAGTGTTAGCCTGCGAGCTTGGGGATTACTGCGCTCGCTGAGAGAGGACGTATCAACGGTCGGTGACTTCGATCAATGTATAAAGCGCCGTGCCGTAGGCGAGCCAAAAACCGATCGCCTGCATCAAACCTTCCGGATCGAGAGCCATCACAATCGACTCCGTATCCTGCGGTGTGAATTTCGGCGTTGGAGCAAATTCACGGCGATCATCACGGCTGTCGTGGACAGTCACTGCACTACAACCGCGCCGATCCCGGCAAATCTTCGCATCGCCTTATTTCACCCGTGCAACGCAAAAGGATAGAAATCGTCAATCTGGCGTCTTCATCATCTGAACTCTAAACCAAACACCGATTCCAAGCCTATGGGCTGGAGTAGTCGCAATGCTTGGCCACTCCCGGGACCGGATCGCCGAACACCCAGTTGGCGCACGAGACTCCGTTGGTGGCGGTCAGAGTATTAAATGTCGATCCCGCCCCGTACCTCACCAGCTTGGTCCCAGTGAATGAGCAAAACTGATTCTCGTTGGCGCAGAACGTCCATGTCGACGGCGGCACATCCACAATCGTCAGCACCGCAGTGCTCTGACTGCCGAGTGTCGCCCCGCCCGTTGGGAGACTCAGCGTTAAGTTCACCGTCTCATCGCCCTCAACGCTACTGTCAGTGGTGATCGGGATATTGACCGTCTTGCTCACCGTGTCGCCATTGGCAAAGTTCACCGTCTGATTCACCGCCGTGTAGTCCGACCCCGCCGTAGCTGTGCCGTTGCTCGTCGCGAAGGTCGCTCCCACCGCGCCGGTGCTGCCGCCGGTGCGCGTGATTGTGATAACTGCGTTGCCGCCATTCTCGTTGACGCTGTAGGTGGCGGCGCTAAATTGCAGACTGCCCGCCGGTGCTGGCGCATCGTCGTCGAGAATCGTCAGCACCGCAGTACTCTGACTGCCAAGCGTGGCTCCTCCCGTGGGGCTGCTTAGAGTTAAGTTCACCGTCTCATCGAATTCGGACGTTGTGTCGTTGGTGATCGGGATATTGACCGTCTTGCTCGTCGTGTCGCCTGTGGCAAAACTCACCGTCTGGTTGACCGCCGTGTAGTCCGACCCCGCCGTCGCGGTGCCGTTGCTCGTCGCGAAGGTCGCCCCTACCGCGCCGCTGCTGCCACCGGTGCGCGTGATCGTGATCACTGCGTTGACGCCGTTCTCGCTGACACTGTAGGTCGCGGCGCTAAATTGCAGACTGCCCGCCCCAGTCGAAACGTCCTGGTAGTCGCAGTGCTTGGCGACTCCTGGCGCCGGATCGCCGAACATCCAGTTGGCGCACGACACCGAGCTGGTGGCGGTCAGTGTGTTATATGTCGTTCCTGCTCCGTATGTTGTAGCAAAGTGATTATGTCAGGGGTTAACGGCAACGTAATTATGTCAGGGTGGAAGGATGACAACCCTGACAATGAAAGACGAGAAACGACTAGACGTAATTCAACGAGTATATCGCAGCGAGATCACCGTGGTTGAGGCCGC
>SHYW01000072.1 GCA_009692615.1 Deltaproteobacteria bacterium
CGACGCACACACTTGGCCTATATCGAACCAACTCCAACAAGGTGGGGTTCCGCTATGGCCAGGTTTCTAACTTACGACCTCAACCCAACGCACTACCCTGACATAATCGCGTTGCTGTTAACATGACATATTGACGTTGCCACGACATAACCGGGAATTACTCCCGCAAAGGCGCAAAGACGCTAAGTTCGGAAAAAAACTCTTAACAGTCCACAAACAAACTCAGCGACCGTCGGCTCCAAGCCGAAGGGTTCTGACCTGTCGACTTGAAGTCAACTGCCCTTTCGTCATACCGGCGAAAGCCGGTATCCAGTTTTTCTAGATCGTATTAAGGATGTCCATGAAACGAAGACTGGATGCCGGCCTACGCCGGCATGACGAATCTTCACTGCGCCTAGACACGCGGCATAGACCGATTTTAACTTGCATAGATTCGCAAACTTCACCCCATAGCCGACATCCATGATTATTTAAAGTTCGTCGGTTGGGTGAGAAAAGCAATCCCATCAGTCCCGCTTCCACACTCGCTTCAACTGCAAGAGACACAGCGCCCCAACGGCAATCGTCATCCCCCACGCAAACCAATCGCCGAAACGTACGTAGTAAGTTTCCTCGTTGAGGATATCGACTTCGGTTTGCATCACCGCGGCGGTGAACATCGGCAACGTCTTGACCACTTCGCCTTTGGCGTTGACCAGCGAGGTCACCCCGGTGTTGGTGACGCGCAGCAAGCTGCGCCGGGTTTCGATGGCGCGCGATTGCGCGAGCCATAAATGTTGCCACGGTCCGATGGTATTGCCATACCAGGCGTCGTTGGTGAGATTGACCAGCAGGTTGGCGCGCGCTTCGCTGACGAACCGGCGTGCCACCTGGGGCATCAAGTCTTCGTAACAGATCAACGGCGCGACGCGCACGCCGCGGGCGAAAAAAAACGCTACCGGTCCGGGGCCGGCGCTGAAGCCGTCGGCCAAGGGCATCGCCGGCAGCCATGCGAGAATTTTCGCGAAGGGCAAATATTCGCCGAACGCCAGCAACACCTGCTTGTGATAGCGGCCGAGAATCCGGCCGCGCACATCGGTCATGAAGGCGGTGTTGAACGCCTTCATATCCGCTTGCCCAGGATGGCCGCGAAAACTCTTCGCGCCAAAAATAAACGCGCTGCGCTCGGACTTGAAATGCGGCAGGAACTCCAACGGTAGGGCTTGCAGTTGCTCGGGAATCATCGCCTCGATCGCCGACTCCGGCCAAATGATCAGCTGCACTTCATCCATGCCCGCCGTCAGACTGCGGTGCTGTGCGAGATTTTTTTGCGCCAGCGCCGGATTCCACTTCATATCGATACCGACGTTGCCTTGCACCGCGCCGACCGATAGCTTGCGTGCGCTCGCCATTTCCGCGCCGACGACTTCAAGCCTCTGATAGCCGTAACCAAGCGAGGCGATCAGCGCCAAGCCGGCGTAGGCCAGCGGCAGCCAAGCGCTGATCTGATTTTTTTCAGGCGCGCGTAGAGCGTGGAAGAGCGCCGTGTTGATCCACATGATAACGAAGCCGGCGCCGTAGGGGCCGACTAAGTCGGCGCTCTGGATCAGCCACAAGAAAGAAACCTGCGAGTTGGCGAGGTGCCAAGGAAACAACAGCGGAAATAGAAATTCCAGCACGACCCAATACACAGCGGGAAAAATCGCCAGCGGGCCGAAACCAATGGTGCGCACGAGCAAAGCGAACAGCGCCAACTGCAGCGCCTGGGACGCCGCGTAAACCAGAAAGATCGGAACACTGGCGGCAAGCGGAAAACCGCCGAAGACGCTGATCGTATAAGTGAGCCAGTGAAAACCGATCAGGTGCGCGGCGAAACCCATCAGCCAGCCAAAGAAAACCGCGCCGCGCCAGCTGCCGGCGCGCTGGACAGCGATCAACAGCGGCACGAACGCCAGCCAGACGGAGAGAAACAAGCGCGGCTCGATGTAGGGCGCGGCGAGCAATAGCGCGGCCAAGACCGGCAGAAAGAAGCGCAGAAAGAATTGCAATGAATTCACGAAAGCGAGTGGCCGAGCGAAAAATGATTACTGGCCGTTGACCGGGATATTGTCTTTGCCATCGAAGGGCGGCGAGTAAACCGCCAGCAGGACGGTGGGATCGCCCGAAGTGTTGACGTAGTGATGCACGACGCCGCGCTGGACATGGACGATGTCGCCGGCTTTTAAATTGACGCGCTTGTTGTCGAGCATCAGATAGCCGTAGCCGCGCATCATCGTGACAGTGGCATCGTGAATCTTGTGCACATGGGGCACTTCGCGGTCGCGGATCTGCACGACATGTTGGCTCGCGCTCCCCGAACGGCCGAGGTTGGCGACTTTGATGTTGTCACCGGCAGCCAACGGATTGTCGGCGAGTATTTTTTCCAGATCGAGTTCACGATACTCGCTACCGTACTGCAAATAAAAATGCGGCCCGGAAACGCAGCCACTGAACAGCGGCAGCAAAGCGACAAGAAAAAATGCGAAGCTATTTCTTCTCAACCTCAAAATCATAAGCCAGCTCCAGAAACTGTACGAGAATACGCGCCGTCACGCCCCAAATATCCCAACCATTGTTGACGTAAAAATGATAGCTCGGATGGCCGCCGGGCGAGAGATGCGCGTTCTTCAGATAAGTGCCCGGGGCCATCAGCGAATGGATCGGCACCGAGGCGATGGCGCTGGTCTCGGACAGATCGAGACGAAAATCGTATTGCGGCGGAATCACGCCGACCACGGGGGTCACGACGATGCCGTAGCCCGCGGTGAACTCATCGAGCCGGCCGAGAACCCGCACATGGCCCGGATCGATACCGATCTCTTCATGACTCTCGCGCAGCGCCGTGGCCACCAGATCGGCGTCGCCGGCATGCACCCGGCCGCCGGGAAAAGCGATCTGGCCTTTGTGCGTCGGCATGTTGTCGCCGCGCTTGGTGAGAACGATGTAGTCGCCATCGGCGCGCTCTTCGATCGGGATCAGCACCGCCGCCGGTTTGTGGCCGTTGCCGACAACCAACTCCGGCGTGCGCGCTGCCAGTGTCGTAAGAATCTTATCGGCGATCATCGGTGAAAAACTTTTGCCGCGTGGGTGATCTGTGATAGAACCAGCTCCGACTCTAGCCAATCGAAAGGCAAAACACTAGTCCGTGAACCAGCGAGAAATTCATTCGACGATCAAAATCCTGCGCCGCGAAGTGCCGCAATGGGATACGCCGGTAGTGACGTTGATGGCGGAGACCTACGAGAGTCCGTTTCGCGTGCTGATCTCATGTATTCTGAGTTTGCGCACCCAAGACGCCACCACGGCAAAAGCCTCGCATCGTTTGTTCGCCATCGCCGACTCGCCAGAAGCGATGGTTAAGTTAACAGCGAAAAAAATCGAGAAACTGATCTACCCGGTGGGCTTTTACAAAACTAAGGCGGGGCAGATTCTTGGGATGTGCCAGACGATCATCGACCGTCATAACGGTAAAGTCCCCGACGAGATCGACGAGCTGTTAAAATTCAAAGGCGTCGGCCGCAAGACCGCCAACTTGGTCGTCACCTTGGGCTACAACAAACCCGGCATCTGCGTCGACACCCACGTGCATCGAATCTCCAATCGCTGGGGCTATATCGAAACCGCCAACCCGGAGAAAACCGAAATCGCCTTGCGCGCCAAGCTGCCCAAACAATACTGGATCGAGTACAACAATTTGCTGGTGAACTTCGGCCAGCATTTATGCCGGCCGATCTCGCCCCAGTGCAGTCATTGCCCGGTGAAAAAATATTGCCCGCAGATCGGCGTCGGCGTGCGACGATAGCCATGGCGCAAGCAATTCCCAAAGGCTATTTTGCGAAAAATATCGACGCCGTCGGCTATCACGATTTGCACGGCAAGCCCGCTTTCAAGCTCGCCATGCAAGAAAAAAATCATCGTTGGTATCTCTACGTCGCCCATCTTTGGCACCGCGGCTGGAGCGTGCTCGACGTCACCGATCGGGAAGAGCAGCAATTTTGCAGTTTCATTCCCGGACCGGAAAATACCTGGACAATTCAAGTTCAAGTGGCCGACGGCAAGATGATCGCCGGCTTGGAAAGAATCGCGCCCGGTTGGGGCGGCGCCGAAGGACAACCCAGCGGCGAAGGTTTTTTTATTTTCGATGTCGGCGAACCAACGAAGCCGAAACAGATCGGTCACTTCAAAACCGGCAGCAGCGGTACGCACCGCAATTTTTACGACGGCGGCAATCTGGTTCACGCCGCCGCCGGCGCGCCGGGGATAAATGGGAAAATCTATCGTAGCGTCGACATCGCCGATCCGAGCAACCAGCGCGAAGTCGGCCGCTTCTGGTTAGCGGAACAAGAAAGTGCGGCAGCCGCCCAAGGACTAAAATTTTCCTGCCACGGCCCGGCCCACATCGAAGGCGACCGCGCCTATCTTTCCTACGGCGATGGCGGCGGCATCATTCTCGACGTCAGCGACAAGGCGCGGCCAAAGATGATCAGCCAAATCGCTTTCCGCGGCATTACCGCGACCCAAGGCATTCACACTTTTCTGCCGCTGCCGCGGCGCAAGATCGCTTTGATCAACGACGAGGCGATCCGCGAAAACGGCGATGAGAATTTGAACCTGGCGGGCATCGTCGACATCAGCGATGAAAAACGACCGCGCATGTTATCGCTGTTTCCCCTGCCTGAACCTGCGCCGGAAAGCGAGCTGAAAAACTTTTACGAAAAAGCCGGCCGCTTCGGTCCGCATAACCATCACCATCCGAACCATCAAGCATGTCTGGAAAATCGCGACGACGTTGCGTATCTAACCTACTTCAACGCCGGCCTAAGAGTTTACGACATCCGCGATGCCAGGCAGCCAAAAGAGTTCGCCTACTTCGTCCCCGCCGATCCGTTGGTGCGAATCGGCACCAAACCGAGCCAGCTGGTGGCGCAATCCGAAGACGTGCTGGTCGACCGGCGCGGCTGCATTTACCTGAGCGACAAGACCCACGGTATTCACATCCTGCGGGTTAACAACATCTGGCCGTACTCAAGCGAATAAAAAAAGCGCGGCTTTCGGCCGCGCTTTTTTAAGCACAAGTCTTGATCAGCGTCGAATCGCTTAGGGCTTCATCGATTCGGCGAAATATTTCGACGGCGACCACACATTGGCGGTAAAATTATTGCAACCGAGAATGCGCAGCTCGCGCATGATGCGAATGTAATCCGCCGAGTCGATGAAGTCGCGCCAATTATCCATGTTGTCGAAATCGATGGTGATCGCCACATGAGGCGTGACCTCCAACGGGTTGCGATAGTTGCGGATCTCGATCACGCCTTTGTGCCCAAGCGTGATCGGCAGCCAATCGTTCTTGGCTTTGTTGGCGTAGATCGTCAGGTTAGCCTTTTGATCCGGCAGGTCCCACTGGATAACGAAGTGTACCATTATTGAATCCCCCTGACTAAACCTCCGTCGATTTGAATCGTCGTGCCGGTAATATAGCTGGCGCGATCCGAACCGAGAAAGACAATTAGATCAGCCGTCTCATCCGCCGTGCCGTAGCGGCCGAGCGGCACTTCCGCCGCCATCTCCTTGTTGATCTCCTCCACCGGCCGGTTTAGGCGATCGGCGCGCGCTTTGTTCAATTTCTGCGCGCGATCCGTGTCGATGCGTCCTGGGCAAACGTTGTTGATGAGAATGTTGTCCCGTCCAAGCTCGCGGGAAATCGTCTTAGCCATGCCGATAACGCTGCTGCGAATGCCGTTGGATAGCACCAATCCGGCGATCGGCTCCTTGACCGAGTAAGAGGTAATGTTGATCACCCGGCCACCGCCGACTTTGCGCATATGCGGCACCGCTTCGCGGGTCATGCGCATGGTGCTCATGAAGCTCAAGTTGAAAGCGTTTTGCCAGTCCTCATCGGTGAATTTCATGAATTCGCCCGGAGGCGGACCGCCGGCGTTGTTGACGATCACGTCGAGGCGGCCGAAATGTTTGGCACTGTCGTTGACGAATTTTTTGATGTCGTCCGCTTTCGACATATCGGCGATCATGGCAAGCACTTCGCCGCCGGTCTGTTTGCGGATCGCGTCCGCGGTTTCATTGAGCGCCGCTTCGCCGCGCGCGCAGATCGCCACCTTGGCGCCTTCCCGCGCAAACGCCATCGCTGTCGCCCGGCCCATCCCCTGGCTCGCCCCCGCTACCAACGCCACTTTATCTTTAAGTCCGAGATCCATGCTGACTTTTCCCCCTGCTAGATTGATGTGTGCCGGATACTAACAAACCCACCCACGCGGGTCAAAGTTATCGTGAGCGATTGAGCCCGTTGGTATTAAACGTAATTATTTCTGCGCCCAATAAATATTGTCGCGGAACTGTGGATTGAGCCTTTTAATGTAAAGACAAAGCATGCCGTGCACGCCAAGCTGACGCAGCTTGCGCGGATCGCCGGCCCGCAAAGCATCTTTTTCTTCAGTCGACAAATCGTATGCCGCCATCACGGTTTCAAAATCCTTCAACGATTTCTGATAAATCGCTTCGTTCATCTTGAGATCGAATAACAACCGGCTCAAATCATAGCAACTCACAAAACCTCCCAAGCCAAATCCGAATCCCAACTAAAAACCAACCACTCAAAACTAAAAACCATTTAAAACTTCCAACTCACAAACCCCCAACCGGTGGCAACAAAGTCGGGCATGTAAGAAGTATAGGTTGCTTTAGCATCGGCGATGGCGCCGATGACCACCATCCAATTGAGAAACTCGGTGTCCCCTGCTTTCAATAGATCTTCCACCGAATAGTCGACAAGACTCTTACCGTTCCCCTGGCGCATGACTTCGAGCAGCTTATGGTCGAAGCTCTCGTCGATCTCGCCGATGCGCGGCGAACCGGGAAAATGCGACAGACCGCCGGTGGCGAGAATGGCAACCCGCGCGCTCGAACGATCGGCAACCTCGCGAATCAGCTCGCCGACCTGATAGCAGCGCCGCGGTGACGGCGCCGGATCGATCCAGGTATTGACGTAAACCGGCAAGATCGGAATTCTCGGCTCGGGCAGGAGAAAATAGAGCGGTACGTTTTGGGTATGCTGCAATTCGATATGCTCGCCGTAGGAAAAGTCAATACCCTTCTCCATGCCGGCGCGCACAATCGCCTTGCCGAGCTCTTTGTCATTGCGATAGTGAAATTTATGGCGGGTAAATTGTCCCTTCACTTCATCGGCAGTGGTGACGAAGAAGGTCGGAATGTTGTTCCAGAAAAAATTCACGAACTGATCGTTGGCGACGACGATCAAGACATCGGCCTTCGCCTGTTCCAGGTCGGCGCGCAACGCCGCAAACGCAGTCTCGGCATCTTGGCGTAGTTTTTTCTGCTGCTCGAGAGTAGGCCGGTTCGAGGTGCCGGAAGGCGCCATGCTGTAGTGCAGATCCATGAAATCTTCCCACTCCCGTCCGGGCTCGAGAAGAATATTCGGCGCATGGCTGGCGCATAGGGCGGATACTAGCGGCATAAACAGGCTCCTCCGTGAAGTAAAAAAACCCTATTCCCCGACCTGGAAAAATGCAAATGTGAAAGTTAACGGAAGTGAGACAGCGAAGGAGAGTGAACTCCGCTTAAAACTTAATCGATGTTGAGATGCGGCGGGGCTACTTAGGAATTAGCGCGATAACGGCGAAAGACTCAGAGCAGGCGATAATTGCGGCAGGCGAAAAAAAACATCGCACCGACCACGACCACTGATATGAACGGATGCTGTAAGCTCCAATTCAGAGCGGGTTCGAACAGATTGATTACTATATAGTCGATTGCCTTACCCATAGAGATATCATCCTCTCTCGCACAATGACGCTATTCTAACAGAACCAGGTTAGCCGTAAAAGGACGGCGCTTGGGGCGCCATCGCCACCTTACTCAACCAATTCTTTTACCATTGTAGTAAGTTAAGAGAAAAGATCTGGACAAGCTTGTACAGACGCGCACAAAGCTGGCCCAATTTCGCCGTTTCCCGCTACCACGCAAACCTTTAAAAATCTCCCAAGCAGTTGAAAGCTAAACAATTTTCGTCGCAGCGGTCGCGTTTAGGCGTTTGGCACCGCAGTTGCTCTATCGATGGAATATCAAATCCATTGGAGGAACATTCGATGAAACTATTATTGGCCACCATGTTTAAGAAAGTCCCGGTACGGAAAACCAACCAGCGCGCCACCATCTGCAAACGCTGTGGAACGAGGATCTATTCGCTGAGTTTTCTCAAGGTGCATCTCGAGTCCCACGCGCGCAATACACATTAACGATCTCGATCGAAGGAGAAATAAAAATGGATATCACCGTGATCCCCTGGCATGTGTTCCGCGACGCATTGCGTAAACAGCAGCCTCAAACATTAGAATCGTGGCTACGGCGCTGGCTATTCACCAACGAAGGCGTGATCATTGCGCACCGCAGCCTAGTATCGAACAATTGATTTCAACGCGGAATACAATACTCAACCGGTCAGCGGCCATTCGACAACAACTGGCTACGACTGCATTCACGACAACGAGGATCGGATGGCAGCAATCAGAATCATCAAGCCCATGGTTTATCGCAAGCCCTGTGTCTGCGGCGGGACACTGAATTTATCCCACCCCACGACGGTCAAGCGCACGCGCGATCTTTGGTTATGCTCGAACTATTGCGGCGCCCGCGGCGTCACCTACGAAGGCGCTCTCCGGCGCAAAGTTCGCTTGGATCTACTCGGCTGGGGCGATCTCAAGCGTAAGGCGCAAGCTATGATCGAGGTGGAAGAGCCAGAAGAATACGAAATAACTTTACAGTAGCTCCAATCTGGCCGAGAACCTTGGCACAAGATTGAATACTCACAGTGAATGATAAAAAACCTGGACTTCCAGGCTTTTTTTTGCCCTAGCACCGAACTCAACGCCCCTGCCAAAGCGAGACGCGGTTGACTCAAGATTAGTCGGGTTAAACATCCCAATGGGTGCGCATCCAGTGTCCTGCCGTGAACACCGTGAGTCCAATAGCGCCGAGGAAATACTCAAGCCCGTAGCGCGGCAAGTAGTAAAATTCGGCAAGCCCAGCACTGTAAATTACCGAGATGATAAAGCCATGTCTCAGCCATGTAAGGATCTTCTTCATGGACAGGGTAAAGCGCAGGAATTATACCAGCGTAGAACCGCTGAACATTGACGAAGCCGGCGCGCATTGGTTGATAGAACTTCCCGGCGAGCAGAGCAAGAATGTACGACCGCGCGCGCGGGTGGCTTTACTAAGTCTGCTGTCAATTCGCAGCCGTTTTACCAAGTGTCATCGATTGTCGTGGATATTACGCTTGCCGAGATGGCATTCACACAGAGCATAGCAATGAGCTGAATATAAACGGTGATGGCTTCAGAGTGGAAAAAATGTGGCTAGGGACGGAATCGAACCGCCGACACGGGGTCACAAGACTAAAAACAACAAGTGATCGCGAGTGATAAAGAGCCTGGATTTCCAGGCTTTTTTATTTTGGGCTTGTTACCGTGTAATACGGTTTATCACCTGAAGTTGGCACAAAACTGGAACGTTTTTCTGAATGGTATTCAATCACTACTAGATTCACGAATGCGACGGCAAAGGTGAGAACTCCGTGAACAAGAAAACTATCAACCAACAGCAAGCCGCTCCCGTTACGCCATACATTCTGACAGACGCAGAACGAGAGGTGATTGAAGCACACTTAGCGAAGCATCGAAAAAAAACGCCCTCGCCGCGGATGAAAACGTCGGTAGAGGACGGCGCGGATCAAGTCGTTGTCGATCATCCAAACTTTCTAATTGGGCGCGGTTTGCTTATGGAAGCGCTAGGGACAACGGATGTCGATTTTTTTGTTGGCGTAGTCCACCAACTCATCAACGCAGGGACACGGGGACAAAAGACCGACGTAGACGCGCTTAACTTCATGCTCTCGATGGTCAAGGGCGTGCAGCCACGGGACCAAGTGGAGACAATGCTCGCGGCCCAAATGGCGGCGATCCATTCGTTGACTATGACGTTCGCCCGCCGGCTGGCTCATGTCGAAAATATCCCTCAGCAAGACAGCGCGGAGCGAACGCTAAACAAACTAGCGCGAACGTTCGCGGCGCAAGTAGAAGCGCTCAAACGCTACCGGAGTAATGGCGAGCAAAAAGTTGCGGTGGAGCATGTCACGGTGAACCAGGGTGGCCAAGCGATCGTCGGCAATATCACCCATGGGGAGGTGGGGGCAGGCGAAAAACAGCAATCAACCCCATGAACGCAGTCTATCCATATCAAAAAAGCCCGCGCTGCAAAGCCACGTCAAAGCGGACCCACAAGCCGTGCATGGCGCCGGCTGTGAACGGATGGACCGTCTGCCGCTTTCACGGCGCCCGTGGCGGCGGGCTTCTGGGCAAACGCAACGGTAGGTATCGTCACGGGCTATATTCAGAACAGTCGCGGATCGAGCGAGAAAAAATCCGGGACTTGCTCAGGCACTGCGCAAGCTTTCGCGAGACTCCGAGGCGATAGAGGTAATTCGGCAGCAGGTCGAGTTGATGCAATCGATCAATTGGACAAAACCAGACACCTAAAAAAGGAACGACATCATGGCTTTCGTCATTGGCAATCAGCAGTGGAAAAAGCGGCGATTTAACCGAGGCGGGCGACCAACCCGGCAAGAGACAGCGAGAAAAAAAGCACGCGACGAAGCGACAGCCCGCAAGTTAAAGCGATGGGCAGAAGCCAGAGCCGATTGGGCTTTGGCAGGAATATTAGGACTCGACCGTGGACGCTGTCCGCTCTGCGAGAAAATCATAAAACATCACGGAATCAACTGAAATCAATGGCAGTTCTTGGGGCTTGTTGTTTCAGGTACATGGACAAAAGACGGACAGTAAGAAAATCGTCGTAGACCGCAGGTTGAAACAATGATTGAATTATTGAGTCGTTGCCGTTAGCGGGGAAAGAGGTTTGCAGTCGGTTATATTGATCCATAGGCGGCTACGACTCGAATTATCATCGTCGCCTGGCCTATCTTCCAATCGCTGGAGGAGGAGACAACGTATCTCGCCTTTTCTGGCAAAAATTTTACCGCCGTACGACATGTCTTCGAGAATTTCGGTAACCAAGATGTGATTCACCGTTAACGAACGATCTTTAACTCTAACCACGTCACCAAGTTTGACTAGCTCCGGGATACCGTCCTTTCCTACTTGGCCCCTACGAAAAGTCACATAATATTTCGTATCGGCGTACATCGTAGCGCTGCCATTCATAACCCGTACAGATGAAACCCCGTAGTCTTGCGTTCTTTTATTCTCCTGTTGTGCTTCCCTACTATTCATTCGCGTTAGGTAAAACGCTAAAACTATCACACCCAACGAAACCGGTAGCGCGATTCCGACACCCAAAGCGGAACCCCGCCGCCTGGTTTCGACCGCATCTGCGCCAGCACGACCGTTAGTTACCTGCCAGACTTCCTTTAGCAAGGTTGGCCCCGCACTAAAGAGCGTGCCGAGTCCACTGATGAAAACGGCACCCCAAAACAACGTGGTGCTTAGGGTGTCTGGCTGCGCTACTCGCTCCAAGACCCAAAACACGCCTCGATATAAGAATGAGCCGATAGGAATGAGCAAGAGGTACATTGGAATTGCGTACCATTTGCAGCGGCGGCGGATCGCACCGATCACGGCCATGATAGTGGCGGGAATTGCACCCCAAGCAAACACTAGGAACACAACACTAAGAAAACCGGCGATGGTGCTGGCTACCCATGAAACTAGATAGATCATCATTTAATCATTTACGGAGCCTTCCAAATGACTTTTCCATTTCGCATGAGAATGCTGCTGGGAGACCCGTCAGGTAAAATATCCAATCCGACGCCGGCGTCTTTACCGAGGAGGTGAAGCGATGGTAACCCATCCGGCATTATTCCAATTTGGGCGGTGTATTTTCGATCTTTGGCATAGAGATTCAGCTGCGGTGTTCCATTAGGTAGTGATGCCAAAGCGCCCTGTGGTTCCGTGTCCTTGCTGTACAACGCAAACATCGCAGATCCTCCCGGCAACGCTGTAACTCCGGCGCGGGTTGTGCCCTCTGGGTCCGCAACGCCAAGTCCCGCCGCTCCATTGGGCATCACTCTTAACAAAACACGCGTTGCTCCATCTTTGCCATACAGATGAAGATCCGGTAACCCATCCGGTAACACGCCAAATGCAGCACGTCGCGTGCCATCGTTGTCGTAAAAATGAATCGCCGCACTGCCGTCCGACGCTAACGCCAGCAAGGCCCGTCGAGTGCCGTTTGTCCCCCGAAGAACAAACTCCTGTGCCTCGATCACTGCCGGTATCTTCGATGTGCTCGTTTGACCCGTAAGAAGAAAAACAGCAAGACCGGTTAGAAAAAATAAGCCGGATAATTTGAACACGTGGTTCTGTCGTTCAACTCGTGATAAACGCTCCGACAACTTCTCTAACTCTGATTTTTCACTAGCCATATCAGTTGTGCTCAATTTCTGTTCTCTCTACCCGCCGGTAGACCCGATACTCCCACTGTGACGTTAAATCAGTCAATAAGAAAATTTTCTTGTTTTTTGTGGGGCACTCGTTATCCGCAAACGTAATGAAAATCCGAGACAATCCGAGACCTAAAAAAGGGATAAATTAGCTGGCCAAAATCAGTTTGCCAGCTTGTCGAACAAGTAAGTTTCACATTGCTCGCGAGCCTGGAACCGTCCAGAGCGCCGGATCGCAGAAAGGAGATCGAGAAGAGAAGTAGGGTTAGCGCCAAAAGCGGCGGGTGATGGCAATCAGGGCAAGAGGAACCCAGCCTATGAAAGTTCCTTTAGCGAAGTTCTTCTGGATTTCGTAGGGCAGTATGTCGGCCTCGGCAAAAACTAGAATCGCCCACACACCGCCAATCCAGAGTAACAGTATTTCAAATCGGCTTATCAGTTTCCCCTCGTTGGGCGCTGTCAACGCAAGAAGCCGGTGCCTCGGCAACCCAAAGTATAGCGCAACCAAACACAATAGGAGGGTGGCAACGGCAGCGATTCGTAATAACTGCTCCTGGTCCAATAACCTCGCGGGAAGTTGCGCCGCCGGTTTTCCGGCTGCATCCGCGATCGCATTCTTGTAACCATCGTCAAAAATGCCCCTACTTGCACTCTTGGGGTTAGTCCGAATTATGTCGTCGATCGAGATGGGATCGGTCTTTAGTTTGCGGTCCAGGGCGGCGCCAAATTCCTTTACCCAAGAAGGAGGAGACTCCCCCGTGCGGGCCGCCGTGGCGAGCACCTTGGCGTACTCGTCGGGGCTGTGCTCGTTCAGCACGCTTTGGTCCTTGACCTTTGTTGCTTCACGCTCAGCATATTCCTGCAACGTTTTCTCATCGGCCATGGCCGCGAGAGATGTAAGGGCCACGATCATGAAGGCTGCAATCACGGAGATCATGAACGCCGTCCTACGCCTGGATCCCCTACTGCGGTGAACCGTTTTTTCATCCACGGAGGCAATTCTTGCCAAACTTGTTCCGGTGCCTCACGCTGCTTCACTCTCTGCGCGAAAGGGATGAATGTTTCAAACCGTTCGCCGAAAAACACTCTTATCTGTTTTAAGTTGCCTCCAGCTAATTTCCTGAAGTGTGGTAATCCCTTGGGGGCCAGTTTCTTATCGATGGAGACTCTCGATACTCGTTTGCGGAGCGTTTCGTCACGCTTCGAGTAAGAATTTGAGCATCTGCTAGAGCAGCATTCCCTGCCATCGTGTTCGGCTAAGAAAAACTGATTACAATGTTTGCAACGCTTTAGTCGGGTAAATTCACCGCTCTGTAGGCCCATTCCGATGCACCAGTAAAGATGCTGCTCGAAACTATAGATCGCCGGAGAATAGCTGACCGTCCAAGCGACGCCTCCCAAGATAAGTGCATCTTCATAGGGGGTGATTTTCCGCTTGGGCGTCCTTTCTGACAATAGCGCGGCGCTCCAACTAGACTTCAGGGTATGGTTAAGTTTCGATACGAGCAGGGCGATCCCGACATCAACATGTTTCGGCTCGATGGGATTGATTACATTGTCAACATTGCAAGCGATCTCTGTTTGCAAATTGTGAACTTCCTCTAAGCCGCCTTCCCTCCACAAAAGAAAAGGCTTCTCGCGGAAATAGGACTCCATCCACCCCCCAAGAATGGGATGACGTCCAAGCTCCTGCCAAGCAGTCGGTCCATCATGAAAGCGATAGTTTAGAAAGGCTACGAGGAACTTCAAATCGTTTAGAATCTTTTCCCTCCATCGGTCCCGTGGAAAGCTCTCTGTCATTCGATGCGGCATCGGTCCCTCACCCTTTGTGATGAGCACGACGTTCGAACGGAAATTGTTGACGTAATCCGTAGACGACTTAACGGCTTTTTCCCCTGTCACAATCAATTTAAGTTTTCCTCCGTTTCTCCGTGACACAGAAAATTTGACTGATCTTAACACCTCCGTATGCTGGGGCAAGAATTTTCTTGCTGGGGAGGTAACCGATGAATTTGCGATTAAAAGCGGAGCTGGTCAAGCGCTATGGCTCTCAGGTGAAGGCGGCGAAAGCGTTAGGGCTGTCCGAGTCGAGGCTGAGCTATCTTGTTCAGGGCCATATTGAACCGTCTAGTGTGATGCGGTCGAAATTCGAATCGACATTTGGTCCGGTTATCACTCGGAAACTGTTGCCAACATCCGTGAAAACTTCCCATTCCCGAAAGGCTAAATGTCGTGAATAGTTTGGACCAATTCCGCGAGGCGATCCGATCCGCCGGGCTGGAACCGCCACCCGATATAATCGCCGACGGCAAAATTCATCGATTCGCTAGCAACGGCAAACGCGGCGATGACGCCGGCTGGTATGTCTACCACGGTGACGGCATCCCCGCCGGCATAATTGGCGACTGGCGAACCGACATCAAGAAATCATGGCGTGCCGAAATTGGCCGGGCGTTAACTCCAGCCGAAGAATCGGCGCACCGGGCCAAGGTCGAAGTCATGCGACGCGAATATGACGCCGAAAAGGCCCGGCGCCGCACCGAGGCAGCGATAAAGGCGGCGGCGATCTGGAACGCTGCGCAACCTGCGACCGACGATCACCCGTACCTCACCCGTAAGCGCGTGAAGGTGCACGGTGCGCGGCTACACGATGGCGCGCTGGTGATTCCCCTGCGCGATGGCAGCGCACTGCATTCTTTACAGTTCATTCATGATGACGGTAAAAAACTATTCCTCACCGGCGGGCGCGTGGTCGGATGTTATTTCGTTATCGGTGATCCGATGGGCGCGGCGGCTTTGTGCATCGCCGAAGGGTTCGCGACCGGCGCGACGATCCACGAGGCAACCGGCTACCCGCTGGCGATAGCATTCAACGCTGGCAATCTGGAACCGGTAGCGCGGGCGCTACGTGCCAAATTCCCCGACCTGACTCTTATCGTCTGTGCGGACGATGACATTCGTACCGAAGGCAATCCGGGTATGACCAAGGCGACGGCCGCGGCGCTGGCGGTGGGCGGCAAGCTCGCGATTCCCGCGTTTGGCGCTGATCGACCTAACGGCGCGACAGACTTCAATGACATGGCGTCGCACTGCGGCGCTGACGCTGTAGCGCGCGCAATCGCAGCAGCAAAGGCCATCAGCCAACCGGCACCCATCGAAGTAGTCTATCGTCGATTCTCCGACGTGATAGCAAAACCGATCCGCTGGCTGTGGCCCGGTCGGATTGCCTGCGGCAAGCTCACCGTCATCGCTGGTAATCCTGGGCTTGGCAAATCGCAGCTAACCGCCAGCCTAGCGGCCATTGTGTCGTCTGGTGGGAGTTGGCCAGTGGAGAATAGCCACTGTGAAGCTGGCGCCGTGGTGATTCTCTCGGCGGAAGATGACGCTGAGGACACCATTCGCCCGCGACTTGAAGCCGCTGGTGCTGAACTACAAAGTTGCATCACGTTGGATGCGGTGCGTGATGTTGACGAGAACGGCAAACCCTGTCAGCGCGCGTTTTCTCTCAAACGGGACTTGGATCGACTCGATGGTTTACTCGCCGAACTAAAAAATGTCCGCCTGGTGGTGGTCGATCCCGTCTCGGCCTACCTGGGCGACGCGGACTCACACAAGAACGCCGACATTCGCGCCTTGCTTGCACCGCTCGGAGATTTAGCCGCCAAGCATGGCGCCGCCGTTGTCGCAGTGTCTCACTTCAACAAGTCCGGGCAACAAGATGCTTTGTTGCGGGTAATGGGAAGTCTGGCCTTTGTCGCTGCCGCAAGAGCGGCCTACGCGGTGGTGAAGGATCAAAACGATCCTCAGCGCAGACTCTTCCTACCACTCAAGAATAATTTGGGGCGCGATTTGATCGGCTACGCCTTCAGCGTCGAGAGCGTCACGCTCGGCGAAGATATTGAGACGAGCCGCATAAACTGGGAGCAAGAAGCCGTCACCATCACGGCGGACGAGGCCATGACACCGGTGGGCGACGCCGAAGAACGGACCGAGTTCGCGGACGCGAAGGCGTTTCTTGAAAATCTGCTTGCCGATGGGCCGGTGTCTTCGAAACAAATTCGCGCCGATGCCGAGGGCGCCGGCTATTCGTGGGCGACGGTAAGGCGAGCGCAAAAAGCGCTAGGAATCGTGCCGGTCAAGGATGGCATGAAAGGCCCGTGGCTGTGGGCGCTAACGTCGAAGGTGCTCAACAACGCCGAAGATGCTCATTCAAAACTGATGAGCACCTTCGATGAAAATGAGCATCTTCGGGAAATAGACGCCGGTACTGCGGAAACGAAATCGACGGAGGTCCGATGGACATCCGAACTCTAGTGGATACCGTCAAGGCCAAAGGCGTCGAGTTTAGAATCGACGGCGACCGGATCAAGGTCGAAGCACGCGCGGAACCAGACAGCGAGACAAAGGCGCTGCTCGAATCGCTGAGGCGTTATAAAGACGAGCTGCGGCGCTTTCTGACCGCACCTGTCTGCTGGAACTGCGGCGCGACCACCGCGCGAACCCAAGACCTTTACGGCAAACAATTGTGGGTGTGCTGGGAGTGCGCGAAGTCGGCATGACCACTCACGAATCAAATAGCGTGCTGGCCGAAGCCCTAGCCGCGATCATCAAACCGATAGTGAAAGAGGCGGTGCGGGAGGCGATGGCGATGAACCCCAGCGGAATGGCGCAGAGCGTGGCGGTGAACAAATCTTTTCTCACCGTGAAACAAGCCGCCGAAACTTCCGGCTTGGGCGCTTCGACGATCCGCTTGGCGATCCGGCGGCGGAAACTACGAGCGCAAAAAGTCGGTCGGCGCGTGCTGGTCAAACGGGGAGACTTGGAAAATTTCCTTGAGGCGGAGCCGATAGCAGTTTTTACAGAATAACCGGAGTTGACAGGCTTCTGGCATTATGCCACTAGCTAATTTGTGAACAAAAATGAGTTCAAGGAACTGCGCGAGACTGCCGGCCACACCCAAGCGACGCTGGCCAGCGTTATGGGAGTGCATTTGCGCACGGTGTGGCGTTGGGAACTCGGCGAAAGTATCGTTCCAAAAGTCGTTGAACTAGCGCTACGCTACATCGCCGAGCACGCGAAGAAAACGGATTTGATCGATTTGCAGAAAACGCGGGCTTCACTTGCCGAGGTAAAGAAAAAAGGAACGGTGCCGTGGGAGAAAATCAAAAAGGGCTTGCAGAGAAAACCCCGACGCTAAAAACACTGAGGCCGGCAACCTTTCGGCGGCCGGCCTCGCACCCTGGCTCGCAAGCACAGGGGGGATAACGATTGAAAGATTCTAAGCCGGCTTGTTGCGAGAATCAATTCGCTTGCGAGTGAAAGGCGGAGATCATGGCAAAGGGCATTTACGAACGCCAAGGACAGAACGGCGACGTTACCTACTACATCCGCTACCAGTTTCAGCTTACCGACATCAAGGAACGGGTCGGCAGAAAGTCACGCGGCTTCACTCGCGAGATGGCCAAGGATGCTTTGAAGGCGCGGCTAGGCGAGATCGCACAGGGCCGGTTCAATCTGGAGAAAACGCGCAAGCCCGTCCCCTTCTCCAAGCTGGCGGAACGCTACCGCGAGTACGGCGCCAGCACCAAGCGTGCTTGGGAAGACGAAAAGCACACGACCGAGCGGTTCGCGAAGTTGTTCGGCGAGACGCCGTTGGCGCAGATCACCACTTGGCAGATCGAGAAGTGGAAAGCCGAGCGCGGCAAGGAGATCAAGCCGGGGTCGGTGAACCGACAGCTAACCGTCATCAAGCACATGTTCAAGATGTCCGTGGAATGGGGAATGATGCTGACCAATCCGGCGAGCGCGGTGAAGCGCTTTCCCGTCAACGATCAAAGAACGCGCTTTTTGATCGGTGATGAAATCCAGAAACTTCTAAAAGAATGCGAGAGTCAGATCACTTCGCCGTGGTTGTTGCCGCTGGTGACGTTGGCGCTCAATACCGGCATGCGCCAAGGCGAGCTTTTGAATCTGAAGTGGGAAGCCGTGAACTTAGATCAGGGACTCATAACCGTGCGGCAATCGAAGACGCTTCGGCTAAAAACCATCGCGATCAATGCGCCGGCCAAAGACGCGCTCGACTGGCTCGGCGAAAACCGCTACGGCGAATTTCTTTTCATGTGGCCGTGGGGTGACAAGATCGGCAAGGTCACCGTCTATGATGCCTTCAAGAAGGCCTGTGCTGCGGCAGAGATCACCGATTTTCGCTTCCATGACCTGCGCCATACCTTCGCCTCTCATCTCGTCATGGCGGGCGTGGATTTGGTCACGGTGAAGGAACTCATGGGCCATGTCGGCATCGCGATGACGGTGCGCTACTCTCACCTAGTGCCGGAACACAAAGCGCAGGCGGTGACGAAGTTGAGCGAGCGGTTCGATGGGTTTAAAAAACAGGAAGAAGCGCCGAGCGTCGTGTCATCGGAATTGAAAGAGGCGATCAACGCGGTTTTGCCGTTGAACTTGGCACAAAACCGGAACGTTTTCTTAATGCGGATGGGACGAGGATTGAAGGTCGTCAGCAATTTACCGAATGATTCAAAGAGTTTGGCGAGAGAGAGAAATGTGGCCAGGGACGGAATCGAACCGCCGACACGGAGATTTTCAGTCTCCTGCTCTACCGACTGAGCTACCTGGCCGAAAGAAGTGAAATTGGAATATTGCTTAAAAGGCGAGGCGAGTCAAGTTTTCGCCTAGAATCGCGGGATTTTTTCCACTTTTCGTTCGACAAAGTCGATCACTTGGCTCTCAAGACAGACGCCGTCGAGCGCGTTGATTTCTTGGATGCCGGTCGGGCTGGTGACGTTGACTTCAGTGAGAAAACTACCGATGACGTCGAGACCGACGAAATACAGACCATCGGCTCTGAGTAGTGGCGCCAACGCGGCGCAGATCTCTAGGTCCCGCTCTGTAACAGGAGCTTTGACGCAAGTGCCCCCGACATGAATATTGCCGCGAGTCTCGGACTCCAAAGGCACGCGCAACACCGCGCCCAAGGGCTCGCCGTTGAGCACGATGATTCGCTTATCGCCTTGGCGTATTTCCGGCAGGTAACGCTGGCCCATGACCAAGCGCCGGCCGTTGTCGGTGGCCGCTTCCAAAATCGCATTGGTGTTGCGGTCCTGCTCGTTCAGATAAAACACGCCGCTGCCGCCGCAACCGTCGAGCGGCTTGACGATCAGCTCGCCGCCCAATTCGCCCATGAACGTTTTGAGCCGCTCCATGTTGCTCGTCACCATGGTTTGCGGGATCTGCTCGGGAAAACGTAGCGCATAGAGTTTTTCATTCGCTTCGCGCAGTCCCTTGGGATTGTTCATGACAAAACATTTGCCTTGATCGATTAGACTGAGCAAATGGGTGGCAAAGAAAAATTTCATATCGAAGGGTGGATCCTTGCGCATCCACACGCTATCGAAGTCTTCCAGTGCGCCAGCGGCGAAATCGCCTAATTCGTAATGCGGCGTGGCGCGCGCCAGCTGTAGTCGGCGATACCGTCCATGCACCGCCCCGCCGCGCACGAACAGGTCGTCGACTTCCATGAAATAGATTTCATGGCCGCGCCGTTGCGCTTCCATCATCAAAACAAAAGTAGTGTCCTTGTCGATATTGATCCGATCGACGGGATCCATCACGACGCCGATTTTGAGCTTTGCCATAAACTTAACCGTCCGCCAATTTTAATCTCGAATCACCCAAGTGCGCGCCAAGAAATCATGCCAACCACGTTTTTCCGAACTCCAAAGTATCCAGAGAAAACTCAGGCCGAAAGTGGCGCAACCGAATCCCATGGAACCGATCCAGCGCAGCAGCGCGCGCCGAGAGGAAATCGTCCTCCGCTCCGCACTGACGACGCGCAAACCGAACAACCACTTGCCGATGGTCTTGCCTTCCATGCCATGAAACATGACGAAGTAGGCAGTCGCCAAAAGTAGCCAACCAAAAACTAGCATCACCACCAAGGGTCGCGCTTTGTCATAGGAAAACATCCGGCCATGGGCGGCCAAGCCCACCTTGTAACCGATCCACGCCATGAGCGCCATCAATGTGGCGAACATTCCAATCATCAGCCAATCGATGGCGAAGGCGCCGAGCCGGCGAAAAAAACCGCCGTATTGCGGCGCCGGCGCGGCTGCACTCGGAGTTAACGCCGGCGCGACAACTTCGGGCAACTCAGTAGGCGCCGGAAACTGCCACTCGGGATCTTCTTTCGCTGGCTCGTCGATTTCGACGGGCGCCGCCTCCGAAGTTAAACGAAACTCGGCGGCGCTCGGTGCGCCGAAAATAACTCTGCGCTTGAGCAGCAACCGGGCGCCGCACTTTTCACACTGCTCAGCGTCGGCTGCCACGACCGCATCACAATTTTGGCAGTTCATAGCTCGTCAAAATCCATCGCCATCGACTCATGCTAGAGAAAGCTTGGCGGCGACGCAAGCGCGTCACGCCAAATCACCCCAGAGAAACTGCACCAGCGAGAGCGCCGTCAGCGCCGCGGTCTCGGCGCGCAAAATGCGCCGGCCCAAATGGGCTATTTCAAAGCCGCAACGCCGAGCCAGCTCGACCTCATCGGCGCTAAAGCCGCCTTCGGGACCGATGGTCAGCAGCATGGTCTGCGCGCTGGGAAACTGGCCATGCAAATGGCGCAGCGACCGCTCGCTTTCTTTCTCCCAAAAAAATAATTTGAGCGCCGCCAACTCCGAGCGCGCCAGCAATTCTGGCAAGCTGCACAACGGCTCAACTTCCGGCACTCGCGTGCGGCCGCATTGTTTGGTCGCGCTCAAGGCGATTTTTTGCCAGCGCTCGGTGCGCGCGGCGATTTTCCGCGCGTCGAGTTTGGGCACGGCGAAGGCCGACGCAAAGGGCACGATCTTCTGGACCCCAAGCTCGGTGGCTTTTTCCACCACGAAGTCGAGCTTATCGCCTTTGGTCAATGCCACAGCCAAAGTGATTTGCAACGGCGATTCCCGCTGCGCTTCGCTGGAGTGGAGAATTTCAATCCGCCCCTGAGTTTCGCTCAGCGACAGAATCACCGCGTCATGTTCCCAACCGCCGTCGTCGAAGACGGTAATGCGATCGCCGACTTTGAGACGCAGCACCTTGCGCAGATGTTCTAGCTCTTGGCCTTCGACGTTGCCGTGGCCGTCGTGAATCTGTTTTCTGGGCAGAAAGAAGCGCGCCATGAAAATTACTTTCGCTGTAACAGCAAGGTCGCCCACTCTCGGCCGCGCTTTTGGCGGACGACGCGGAAGTTTTTCTGGAAACAATGTACGACCGCATTCGCCTTTGGTTGTAATATACCCGAGAGAATCAGAAATCCTTTGGCGCCAACCTTTTTATCCAACGCCGCAGCCAGCTCGATGATCGTCTCGGCGGTGACGTTGGCGACCACAACAGAAAAAATTTTCCTGATACCGCTGAGATTGGCGCCGGAGAGCTGCACCCGGCCGGCGGCGGCGTTGGCGGCGAAATTATCCCGCGCCACTTCGAGGGCCAGCGGATCGTTGTCGATAGCATAAACTGCTTGGGCGCCCAACTTCACTGCAACAATCGCCAAGATGCCGGCGCCGGTGCCGACGTCCAAGACGGTGAACGGCCGGCCGCGCAGAGAGTCGGCAACCTGCTCGAGAAATTCCATGCAGCCACGCGTCGTCGCGTGAGTGCCGGTGCCGAAGGCCAAGCCTGGCTCAATAGTGATGACTTGCCGCTGGCGAAATTTTGGCGGCGTCAGCCACGGCGGCGTCACCCAGAACTCTTTGCCGACCCGCCGCGCTTTGATAAAACGGCGCCAGGAATCGTGCCAATTGGCCGCGCCGAGCACCCGCCACTTGAGCTTCGCCTTGGCGCCGCGCGTGTGCAATTTTTTCATGGCGCCGAGATAGCGCTCGACGGATTGTTTGAGCGCGGCGTCGCCGGCCGAACGGCGAAAGTAAGCTTCCAGACCGCGCCGCTTCATGACCACGCCGGGGGCGCCCTGTTCGACTAAGAAATTCGCCAGGGCATCGAGATCGGCGGCGGCGATTTGAACCGAAAGATGAAGCCAAGATTCTTGCACAGGTTTTTATGCCACAGGGCCATCACCCGTTCAATTGATAACGCCCGCACCAGCTTGTGAAAAGCGCCGCTAACAGATATTGAAAATGACTAAATTGAAAGGAATCGCCAATGAAATTTGCCACCATCAAACCTGACGGCCTCGCGATCGTTCACAACGACACGCTGATTCCCATCAGCGGCGTATTACCCAAGGGCTCGACCATGCTCGATTTGATCGCCCAATACGATCAAATAAAAGGCGCCTTAGCCGATCTCGCCGCCAAAGGCGGCGGGGTCAAGCTCGATGCCAAGTTACTCAAAGCACCGGTGGAGCGACCGTCGAAGATCTATGCCGCGGCCGGCAACTACAAGCGCGGCACCAGCGGACTCGACGCCGGCCGCGGCCGCGGCTCGGCATCAACGATATCGCCGGAAGAACTGCTAGAAAATATTTTCTTAAAACCGCCGTCAGCCATCTGTGGCCCCGAAGATAATATTGTTATCCCGAAAGACGCCGAGTCGATTTTCCCCGAGCTTGAACTTTGCGTGGTCATCGGCAAAAAAGTGCGCCACGCGAGCAAAGCCCAAGCCATGGATGCCGTGTTCGGCTATACCATCATGCAAGATGTCACCGCGCGCGGCTATGGCAAAAGCAAAAATATGGGCGGCACGCGCAGTGTCCGCAAAGGATTCGAGACCTTCGCCCCCATCGGCCCGTGGATCACGACCAAAGATGAAATCGCCGATCCGCACAATCTGTGGATGAAGCTATGGATCAACGGCGAGCTTAAACAATCGGCCAAGACCGACGCCATGATCAACGACATTCCGACCTTGATCAGCTTTCTATCTGAAGTCACCACGCTCTATCCTGGCGATCTATTGACCTCCGGCAATCCCGACGCGCCGGAGTTTCAAGAAAAGTTGAAACCCGGCGATGTTCTGAAATCGGAGATCGAGGGCATCGGCGCCATGAACCAAGGCGTCGCCAAAGAGAACTAGCCGAAGCACGAAATCCGAAACTCGAAATCCGAAATAAATTCGAATGTTCAAAAAAACTCTAAATTCAAAACAACTTCAATTGGGATTCGGTGTTTTGGATTTTCTTCGGTTTTCGGTTTATTTGGCTGCGGTTTGCTTCGGATTTCGTGCTTCAAATTTCGAATTTTGTTTTACTGGCGTCTTGGCGCGATACACTCTGTTAAGTTGTTCTGTCTAACATTTCAAAGGTAAAAATCAATGCTACGCATCGCCCCGTTCCGCGGAGTTTTTTACAATCCAAAAAAGTTTCGCGATTTGAACAAAGTCATCGCGCCGCCGTATGACATCATCTCGAAAGAGGAACAAGAAAAGCTCTATAAAAAATCGCCGCACAATTTCGTGCGGCTGGATTTGAGCCAGGAGCCCGACTCCTACAACACCGTGGCCCAGCTACTCGGCGAATGGCGCAGCCAGGGAATTCTCGAGCGCGACGAAACACCGGCGATCTATTTCTTAGCCCATCGCTTCAAGCTCAAAGATGGCGAGGAGAAACTACGCCACGGCTTTTTCGCCCTCGTGCAGCTGCAAGATCTCGATACGGGCGACATCCGGCCCCACGAAAAAACCCTCGATGCGCCGAAGGAAGACCGGCTAAAACTCATGCTCGCGTGTCAGTCGCAGCTGAGTCCGATCTTCGCGCTGTACGACGACGCCAAGCAGAGCATCAATCGCTTGCTAATCATCGCGGTCGAAGGCGTGGCGCCGGCGCTGGAATTCGAACTCGACAACGGCGAGGAGTGCAAACTCTGGCGCATCACCGACCCGGCGATCGTCGAAAAAGTCCAGCTCGCGATGCGAGAGCAAACCTTGCTGATCGCCGACGGCCATCACCGTTACGAAGCGACGCTAAGATATCGCGATCAGATGCGCGCCGAGCGCGGCCATTTCACCGGCAACGAAGCGTTCAACTACATCATAGCGTATTGCGCTAACATGAGCGACGACAACGTCGCGATCCTGCCAACCCACCGGCTGGTGCGCGGCTTTACGCACAAACCGTTCTTGGAATTGGAAGAAGCGCTGCAAACTTATTTCTACGTCGAACAGCATCCCAAAACGCCGGACGGCAAGAACTCTTTTCTCAAAGCGCTCAAGCGCGCCGCGAAAAAACACCGCGTCATCGGCGCCAGCTTCAAGCGCGACCCGCGCTATCTGATCCTGCGGCTCAAAAACAAGCGCGTGATGCAGCGCATGGCCAAAGAGCTGAGCGCGCCACTGAGAGAACTCGACGTCAGCACGCTCCATTTGTTGATCCTCGAACATATTCTCGCCCTGACGCCCGAGCACCAAGTGAACGGCGAGACGATTCGCTACTCACAAGACGAAGAAGCCGTGCTGCAAGCTTTGGAGAAAGAAGACTATCAGGCCACGTTCATTCTAGCCGCCACCAAGAAGGAAGAGATCCAAGCCATCGTCGCCGGCGGCGAAAAAATGCCGCAGAAGTCGACTTACTTTTATCCCAAGTTGAGTTCCGGCTTGATCGTCAACCAGATCGATGCCGATGAGCAGATCGAGTAACACATAGAGTGACGAGCGATAGTTATGAAAATTCGACGAAAAGGCTAAAAGTTTTTATGCGTTGCCAGCGAAACACTACTTAGAACCAATCGATAACTCCAAGTCGAGGTTTAGATTCGAACAACAAAAAGGCCGAAGCTCTATGATCAAGAACTTCGGCCTTTTTCGTTCAACAAGTTAAAATCCCGTTAGCCCACCATGGGCCTCACCAACTGCCCATCCCCCGGCTTGCCGGTAATCTTGCCGTCGAGCATGACGGTCTTGCCGCGGAGAATCGTCCGGATCGGTATGCCTTTCACTTTGCGCTCGTTGTACGGCGTCCAACCGACCTTGGTGTAGGTGGTCTCGTTGGAGATCACGTTCTCTTTGTTCATGTCGACGATCACCATGTCAGCGTCGGAGCCTGGCAGGAGCACGCCCTTCTTTGGGTAGATGTTGAAAACTTTAGCCGGATTGAACGACGAGATGCGCACCAATCTGTCGAGCGAAAGTTTGCCTTGGTTCACCGCGTCGAGAAATAGGCTCAAATAGTCTTGAATCTGCGGCTCGCCGCCGGGACAGCTCCACATGTCGGTCCAGCCGCGGTCTTTTTCTTCTTTGGTATGCGGCGCGTGGTCGGTGCCGATCATGTCGATGGTGCCATCGTTGATCGCTTCCCACAGCCCGTTGACATGGGCCGGCGGCACCCAGAAGCCCAAGCAATAGGGCCCCATCTTCTCGACGTTTTCCCAAGTGCCCAAGAACATCGCCCAGGGATTGACCTCGCAGCTGCACGGACGGCCTTCGTCTTTGGCGCGGCGCAGCATGGCGATGCCTTCCGGCGTGGTCATGTGGAGAATATGCAGCGGCGTGCCGAGCGCTTTCTGCATGCGGAACAGCGTCGCCATCGCCGTGTCCCAAATAATGCCGTCGTAATCGCGATAGGCTTTGGCGTAGGCTTGCGGACTGCGGTCTTCCTTCTTCCAATAGCGCCCTTCGATCTCGTCCATCAAATCCTGATCGTGCGGATGGACCATCAGCGGCAAACCGGTGTTGCCCACCGCCTCGAAGCATTTGAACAGCTCGCCGTTGTTGTTGATGCCGATGCCGGGCATATGCGGATAATCGCGGCCGGTGTCTTTGACCATGAAAATTTTAAATGCCAGCGGGCCTTCTTTGGCGAGAGCGGGAATTTCTTCCGGCACGGTGCCCGACGGATTGTGATTGAAGTCGACAATCGCGTTCTTGCTGTGATGTTCGATCAACGCGCGGTAGCGTTCCACGGTGGTTGTCGGTGGGTTGACGTTGGGCATGCCGATGGAAGTCGTCACGCCGCCGGCGGCCGCCGCCATGGTCGCCGTGGTGATGTCTTCCTTATAGGTGAAACCGGGATCGCGATGATGGGTATGCGTGTCGACCAAACCAGGAATAATTTTTTTGCCCTTGGCGTCGATCACGGTGTCCGCCGTCTCCGCCAACGCCGGCGCTTTGCCGAGCGCGACGATTTTGCCGTCGCTCACCGCGATATCGGCATCGATGAAACCGCCGGGCGTCCACACCTCACCGTTTTTTACCAGCAAATCGACTTTAGCCATGTATCGAGACCTCACTCTTTCAAGATTGTGAAAAGCTTTTATATGATCGGCGCTGGGCAGAGTCAAATCAGTCGCGCGAATAGCCGGCGCTGTCGGCAAACCTTTGCTGTCGTGGCAACGTCAATATGTCATGTTAACAGCAACGCGATTATGTCAGGGTAGTGCGTTGGGTTGAGGTCGTAAGTTAGAAACCTGGCCATAGCGGAACCCCACCTTGTTGGAGTTGGTTCGATATAGGCCAAGTGTGTGCGT
>SHYW01000073.1 GCA_009692615.1 Deltaproteobacteria bacterium
AAACCACCGCTTTGCCGCCTTCCTTTTTGGCGGCATCGATCAGTTTGCCGTCCTGCGCCCAGGCGTTGCCGCCAAAGAGCACAACAATCATCAGGACCATCGTAACAAGATTCATCGGGCCTCACTTTCTGTTCGCCACCACGCGGCGTGCACCATCGCCTGGAAGCTATGCGAAGTCCGTTGTTCTCGTCAAGACAATTCAGTATGTTGATCGCCAATCGCGCTCGCAGCCCGCGTCCCGAGGACGCGGCGCCCAGGGCGATCACCAACAGGAGGATTCGGCATGAAATTATCCAATCAAGTAGCCCTCATCATCGGTGGCGGCCGCGGCATCGGCGAAACCATCGCCCACACTTTCGCGCGTGAAGGCGCGAGCCTGGTGTTAGTCGACTTGGAAAAGATGAAAACCGAGCTCAACGGCGTGGCGCAGGCCGTCAATCAAAATGGCGGCAAAGCCGTCGCGCTCACCGCGGATTGTAGCGACGATAAGCAAGTGAACGGCATCGTCGACGAATCCATCCGGCGCTTCGGCAAAATCGACATCTTGATCAACAGCGCCGGCTTTCGCGGCCCGTTGGTCGCGGTCACCGAGATCAGCGATAAAGAATTCGACGACGTAATTCTCTACAATTTGAAACTGGTATTTCTCTGCTGCCGCGCGGTCTTGAAACAAATGGTCAAGCAGAACAGCGGCAGCATCGTCAGCATCTCCGGCACCGCCGGCAGAGAAGGCATGGCGATGCGCGGCTCGCTGTGCGCCGCCAAATGGGGCGTCGTCGGTTTGACCCAAACCATCGCCAAGGAATACGGCCCGCATGGCATCAGAGCCAACATCATCTGCCCCGGCGGCATGGACGAACCCGATCTGCGCGAGATGTACGCCCAGCGCGCGAAAAACCTCGGCATGACCGTCGAGGCCCATGAGGCGCAAATTCTCTCCCTCACGCCACTACGCAAATACGCCAAACACGAAGAAGTCGCCAACGCCGCGCTGTTTTTAGCGTCGAACGATTCGTCTCACACCACCGGTGAGTCGTTGAACGTGTCGGGCGGGCGGTTGATGAGCTGAGTATCACCGCAGATTACGATTAAGCCGCATTGAGCGTCGAAGGCGTACCCATCAGCACGGCATCGGGGGTTTTCTCGGTAAACAACGCCAGACCAGAAACCAGCAAGACTAAACTCATGACAACCATGAAGCCGTCATAGCTGCCGGTGCGGTCGTAAGTGATGCTGGCAACCATGGGGCCGGCGGCGGAGCCGATTTGGTGCACAATGAAACTCATGCCGAGAATCATCCCCGCCATGCGCGGCCCGACGAGCTCGTAGAACAAAACATTGCCCACCGCCACCGTGCCGAACGTCGGCCCGATCGCCAGTGCAACTACGGCGTAATAGACATAAGCATTGCTGATATCGAGGGCCATCAATAGAGTGCCGACGCCGCGCGTGAGATAGCTCAAGCCCAAGATGCGCGGTCTGCCGTAGCGATCCGAGAGCCAGCCGAAGAGCAACGCTGAAACGACTGCGGCACCGCCGAATACGCTAACAGCTTTTGCTCCCGTCGCTGCGTCGAAGCCTTTGCTCATGGTCAGCGCGACCAAATGTGCGATCTGAAAAAACGCCACACCACAGGAGAATCTCACGGCAAAGAGCACCAGCATCGAGCGATTGCGCAGATACGGCAGGCACGCGCTCCACGCCATTCGCGTCCCATGATTTGCCTGCCAACCGGTCGGATCGCGCGCGCCCAGCCATGCCAGCGGCAACGCGACGAAGAATAATATCGCGCCGGCAGCGAACGCCGCCATGCGCCAATCGTAGGCGCGAATCAAAAAGTAAATTGCCGGCGCGAACAAGAGCGGGCTCAAGGGCGATGCGACTTGAACCACGCTTACCGCCAGGCCGCGATTTTTCGCGGCAAAATGTTTCGATACAATCAGCGAGATGACGACTTGGCTGCACGCGCCCATCGCTAGGCCCACCATCAAACCGTAGGTCAGCGACAACTGCCAAAGATTTCCCGACCAGCCCATGCCGACGTAGCCGCTGGCCATCAACAGGATGCCGCCGATGATCACGGGGCGCGGCCCCACATCGTCGGCAAGCTTACCGAATAGGATCGCGCCCGCGCCCCACCCTAACATCGCGACCATGTAAGGCACCGTCGCCAACGAGCGCGACACGGCGAACTCATGCTCAATCGCCGGCAGGAACAGACTGAACGTGTTCATGCTGATGGAAGTAATCGTCCCGGCGGCCGTGCAGAGCAGCAAAATCGAAGTGCGCGAGATTTTCATAGCCATGACTATGCCAGCGTCGCGCCGCACTGGCAATGCGTTGGCAATTCAACCTCAATGTGGCAAGTCAGACGTAGGATGGGTGGAGCACAGCGATACCCATCGTCTTCTAACGGTGGGCATCGGCGCGTTGCGCCTCCACCCACCCGACAATCGCTTACAATTCGTCGTTGTTCCGATTCGGTCCGTTTAGATCGGTTGCATGCTTCACTATCTTCGTAATACTTCTTGGTCCCAAAGGAGCATCCTTCATGAGCAACCAACACAAAGTCAGCTTCGGTATCCGCATTCCCAACTCCGGACCTCTCGCATCGCCGCAATCGATGCTCCAAGTTGCCCAAGAAGCCGAAGCGTTAGGCTTCGATTCGGTCTGGGTGCACGATCATTTAACTTGGTCCGACGAAATTCATCGCACGCATATTTCTTCCGGCTCCGACGACTCGCACACCGGCAACGCCAGCCCGGATTTTTTCGAAGCGATGACATCGCTCGCGTTCATCGCCGGACAAGTACACAAAGTCCGCATGGGCATCGCCTGCGTCGTCGTTCCGTGCCGCAATCCGCTGCTCGCCGCCAAGCAGATCGCCACTCTCGACGTGCTATGCAATGGCAGACTCGACATCGGCGTCGGCATCGGCTCGCCGTCGACGATCAAGTCGCGCGAGTATGAAGTGCTCGGCGTGAATCGCAAACAGCGCGGCAAGATCGCCGACGATCATCTGCGCGCGATGAAAACTATTTGGGCGAATCATCCGGCGAGCTACGACGGACAATTTGTTAAATTCGAAAATGCCGAGATCTGTCCCAAGCCTTTACAAAAACCAAACCCGCCGCTGTGGGTCGGCGGTTGGACCGAAGCCGCGATGAAAAGGACCGCAGCGCTAGGCGACGGCTGGTTGCCGGCGTGGCTGTTGCCGGAAGACATCGGCACAAAATTTTGCGAAGTGAAAGAAATGGCAAAAGCCCACGGCAGAGATCCAGAAAAAATCGATCTCGGCATCGAAGTCTACGGCTGCATCGACCCAGACGGCGCCAAGGCGCGCAAAGACGGTTACAACACGCTCGCCATCGGCCAAAGCACTTTTGAAAGAATGATGAGCGTCGAGCAATTGACCGCGGTGAGCTTGATCGGCTCGCCGGAAGAAATCCGCCAGCAAGTCAAAGCCTACAGCGACGCCGGCGTGTCGCACTTCGAGATCAAGTTTATCTATCCGAGCTTGGAGCGGCACTCGGAGATGCTGCAGTTATTCGCGCGAGAAGTGCTGGCGGCGTTCCGGTGATCCATCCGACCCACCGCCAATCTCATCTAGGAGGTTTTACCGATGAACTACGGCCAATACGACGCGCACGCAACGATTCCGCGAATTTCACACTTCGACTTGAGCCGTTTGACGTCCGCTTTCCGCTATTTCGCCGCGAAGCAATCGAAACGTCCAGCCCCGCCGCCCGGCGCGGTATCGGCGCAACTTCGACTTTCATGGGCGGAGTTCCACGATGCGGAAGCTCCCGCGGTATTGCCGCCAAGCCCGATGCCGTCGATGTGGCCTATTTGCGCCTTCAGGTCGGGAGATTCCGACGTCCAACTGTTGCAGCTTTTCCCAGCTATGAGCGTCCCCTCCGCTGTCGAGCCAGTGAGAACGTCATGCTCAGTGGGCTTCGGTGAATTCAGCCAGTTGCCGGGGATCATTTGACCGCGCTCGTCGACTAGCAGGATCGAATTGCCTCGACGCGCATGAAGATCTGCAAGGTCGTTGCCCACCATGATCCCGTTGGCATTGAACCACGGACCACTGCCGATCCGGTCACGTGCGTTGGTCGGATTATTGTTGTTGGCGGGATCCCGTTCCGCGCTCAAGTAAGCGCGCCAAGTTTTCTCACCCAGCCCAACCGCAGCGGCCAATGTCTGGCAAATCTTGTCAGCGCCGGCTAGGCCGCCCAGGTTGCCGGTTTTGCTCTTCGCGCTGGTGACGAAGAAACCCATGCTCGGCGGCGGCGCAACGGCGGCGCCAACGATGCTGTCGCGGCGCTCACTGATAACAATCGCAAGCAAGCCAATGGCGAGTATCGCAATGAGAATCTTCATCCCGTCCTCCTAAATTTTTCACTACGTCCCATGCGACATTGCCGGTCCGTCAATTCTTTTCTTAGCCCATCCAATCGAAGCGATCAATTATCCGCCCGCACGCGGCACAAAAAAGACCGATGTGGCAGCGAGCCGCTGATCGGATCGGCGATCTCTGAACCGATCAGCAAACTTGGATTGGCCGATCCCGCACCGTAGGAATCGTAACCTGGCAATTCCAACGCTTTGCATTCTTGCCACCAGCCATGTTGGCAGCAGACGACACCCGGCGCGATGGCGTCGGTGACCCGCGCCTTGGCGCGAATCGAATCGCGCGGACTTTCGATAATCATCCAACATTTGTCGGTGATGCCAAAACGAGCAGCGGTTTCGGGATGAATATCGGCGCTCGGATGGGGCGACACTTTGCGCAAGCTCGTCAAGCCGCGCAGTTGGCTGTGAATGTAGGTGGTAAACTTTGCATTGGTCAGCACCAGCGGAAAATCTTTGGCGACATCGGGACGGCTGACCGGACTGACCATCGGCTCGACATATTCCGGCAGCGCAGGAAATCCATGGGCGGCGAAAGTATGCGAGTAAATCGCGACTTTCTTGTCCGGCGTGTTGAAACCGCGCGGCGCGCCGGATTTTTCCAGCGCGGCAAATTTTTGATAACGCGGCGTCGCCGAGAGAGTGATACCGCCGGGGGACGCTTTGAGTTGATTCAACGTCATGCCCGCGGGTGCCAATTCATTTTCATACGCCGCGTCGATATCGCCCTGCCAAAAATCATCGGCGAACCCTAACCGTTTCGCCAACTCAAAAACGATCCAAGTATCGGAGCGCCGTTCGCCGAGAGCATCGACCACCGCCGGGCGATATTGCACATGTCGCCTGCCCTGCTCTCGATGCTTGAAGTCATTGGACACCGTGGCCATTTCGAGAAAGCTCGTCGCCGGCAAAACATAATCGCAAAGCTCGGCGGTCGGCGTCATGAACAACTCCGCGGCCACGGCGAAGTCCACGGCGCGAAACGCCTCACGCGCGCGCTGTGAGTCGCCCGTCGACATGATCGTGTTCGATCCGAAGTTGAGCAGCGCCTTCACCGGATAGGGCCGGCCTTCGAGCACCGCGGTGAAGATATCGTAGGCCGCGCAATTCCCCGGCTTGGCCGGCGGGCCGAGCGGTTTGCGCTCGCGGCCGATGCGCTGCAGCGCCATTTCTTTCGGCAAAAATTCTTTTCCCGACATGGCACCCAGCGGCGCTTTGGGGAACACCACGTTGCCGCCCTGACGGTCGATGTCGCCAAACAGCGCATAGAACGTTGCGATCGCTCGGCTCGTCTGCGTCGCGTTGGTGTGCTGGCCGACGCCGTTGTGCATAAACATGCTGACCGGCCGATTGGCCGCCAGCACGCGCACCGCTTGGCGAACTCTGTCGGCAGGTACCCAAGTGATCGCTGCCGATTTTTCCGGCGTGAACTCCGCCGCCAAGACAGCCAAGAGAGCGAACGCCGGTTCGCAGGAAATTACGCCGCCATCTTTGGTTGGAATACGATGGTGCCCGTCAATTGCGAGCCGCGCCGATTGGCGTTCAAAACTTCCCGTCAACGAATCATAGAGAATTGGCGAATCGGCGATTTCATCCCAAGCAACGAAGAGATCCGCCGATCCGTTCGCAGACAAGTCCGCTTGAGTCAGCGCCGCGCCGTTATCCGAACGAATCAAGAAAGTTCCGTTGGTCCATTGGCGCAGGAAGTCGTCGTCGAAAAGCTTTTCTGTGATCGCCACATCGATCATCGCCAAAGCCAGCGCGCCGTCGGAGCCCGGCCGCACTTGTAGCAAGACATCGGCTTGCGCCGCGATACCGACGCGCCGCGGGTCCACGGCGACGATCTTCATGCCGCGCTTGCGCGCCGCGACGATGTCATGGGCGAGAATCAGCGAGGTCGAGCTCGGATTGTGGCCCCACAGCAAGAAAGCGCCGCTGTGGGCAACATCCGGCGTAGGAATTTCCACGCCGAACGTGTAGGTAAAGCCAGTGTCCTTGTGCCAATTGCAGACGTGCGTCGTCGAAACCCAATTGGGACTGCCGAAACGGTTGAGCAGGCGCGCTAGCCAGCGTTCGGCGTCGGAAACCGAAGTGCCGCCGCCGGTGCCCTTGGCAAGCGCCACCGCTTTAGCGCCGTGGGTTTCGCGAATCTCTAGCAAACGCCGCGCGATGTCGTCCAGCGCTTCGTCCCAACTCACTCGTTGCCAACCGGGATCGCTGTCGCCTTTCGGCCGAGTTCGCTTGAGCGGATAATTTAACCTGTCTGAATGGTAAACCAATTCCGGCGCAGCTTTTCCCTTAAGGCAGAAAACACCGCCATTGGGATGATCGTCGTCGGCTTCAAGCCGGATGACTTTGCCATCGGTCACAGTCGCAATCGACGCGCAGTGCGCCGTGCACAGCGCGCAGAAGCCGCGCACGGTGTGTGTAGATCTTTCGGAAGTCATGACATTGTTTAACATAGGCCGAAGCCTCCTGCCCTGCGATTGAGGGGCGAAATATTTTTCGCCCCTACACCGATTTCTTTTTTGCGCCTTTTGCGCTTTTTGCGGTAAATTCTCCGTATCCGATCAAGGGCGGGTCGCGACCGGCCCCTACTTCTTTATCTGATCTAGTTCGCGCACCACTTCCGTCGTCACGCTCCAGTCGACGATGTCGGCGGGCTTGATGCTGCCGACTTTTTGTTTGGTGCTGCGCAGCGTGGTTTCAATGAAATCCACTACCGCTTCATCCGTCGTCCGGCCGGCGCTGCGAAACGATTTGACCATCTGCGCGATCGACAGACGCGCTTCCTTGTCGTTCAGATTCAAAAACTGCTTGGCGAACGCTTCCGCTTCGCTGCGATTGGCGGCGATGTAGCGGCGAATGCGCTCCAGGCCGCGCACGATCGCCTTGACCTCGGCGCGATCCTGCTGGAGTTTTTTCTTGCTGGTGGCCAAGCCGGAAAACGGCATGTCGAAAATCTCCGACGAGTCGAACAAACGATTATTACCGTCGAGCTCCGCCTTAATATCATAGGGCGGGCCGAGAATCGCGCTGTCGATGGAGCCCGCGGTCAACGCCGAATAAAGCGTCCGGCTATCGCCGATCTGCAACAACGTCGCCTGTTTCTCTGGGTCGAGGCCGTGATGTTTGAGGATCGTCCTTGCGGCCAGATCATAGGCGCCGCCGAAAACGCTGATGCCGACGGTCTTGCCCTTCAATTCGGCAACCTGTTTGTACTTCGGCTGGGCGACCAAATACATCTGCGCTTTGAACATCGAATAAACGCCGATCACCGGCGCGCCTGCCAGCGCCGCGCGCAGCGTGCCACCCATCGCGGTGGTGTAATCGACATCGCCGCTCATCAACCCCTTGGCCGCGATGCCGGTCGACATGTAGATCATCTTGACCTCCAAGTCGGCTTCTTTGAAAAATCCCCTGCGGCTCGCCCACGCGAACGGCATCTCGGCAATCGTCCGCCCGGAGTAGCCGATCACCACGTCGCGGCCGTGGCTCACATTAGCCGAAAACAAAAATAAAATTATCGCTGGGATGACAACGCGCGCATGCATGAAGCCTCCTCGGTTCAATTGAACTAATTTCCCAAATGGCAGAAAGCGGGCGAGATAGCAAATACAGAGTGAGGAGTGAATAGTTAGGAGTGAGGAGTACGAAATCCGAACCCCCTTACTACTCACCCCTAACTCCTTACTTCCATTTCCGCTTTGCAATTCGCCCGCGTCGGCAGTAAGTAATCATCAACGCGGACAACAAACGGAGGAAAACATGTTGCCGGATATTCCACGAGAAAAGCAGTTGGCGATTCTGCGCCGGATGCTGATGATTCGGCGCGCCGAAGAGCATTGCATTCGCTTTCACGACGAACACCAGGGGCTGATTCGCGGCCACTTCCATGTCTACATCGGCCAGGAAGCCACCGGCGTGTCGGTGTGCGATTGGTTGAACAAAGACGACTATGTTTTCACCACCCATAGAAATCACGGCCACGTCATCGCCAAGGGCGGCGATCCGAAAAAAGTTTTGGCCGAGATCATCGGCCGCGCCACCGGTTACTGCCAAGGCCGCGCCGGAACTTTTCACGTCGCCGCGCCGGAAGTCGGCGTCATCCATACTTCGGCGATCGTCGGCGGCTGCCTGGCACTAGCGGGCGGCACCGCCTACGCGGCCCAGGTCAAAGGCGAGAAAGCGATCACGGTGGTTTTTTTCGGCGACGGCGCCATGGAAGAAGGCGTGTTCTACGAGACCCTCAACATCGCCAAGCTCTGGCAGCTGCCGATAATTTTTTGGATGGAAAATAATTATCGCCGCAGCGGCCGCGGCGCCGGTCATGCGGCGACGGAACTGACGAATGTGCCCAAAGCCTTGGACGTCGAAACCACGGTGATCGACGGCATCGATGTCGGCACGGTGCACAAAACCGCGAAAGATATCGTCGGCCGGGTGCGCGCCGGCGGCGGCCCGCTGTTCGTCGAAGCGCGCACTCACCTGTGGCCGGGCAACGCCTTTGCCATGCCGAAACTCGTCGGCGGCGTCACCGATATCGCGTGGGCGTGGAACCCCGGCGCCGCGCCGGAAAAAGTCCGCGAATGGCACAAAGAGCACGACCCGATTTTGAATTACCTGCGTGAACTCGCAGCCGCCGGCGTCAGCCGCGCCGATCTCGAAAAACTCGACGCCGAGGTGAGCAAAGAAGCCGACGCCGCGGCGCGCTTCGCTCTGGAAAGTCCGCTGCCGGAAGCAAAAGAGGCGATCAAGTACGCCTTCGCAGGGAAAGGAAACTGAACTATGCCAACGGAAATGACCTACGGAGAAGCTCTGATCGCCGCCATCGACGAAGTGATGGAGCAAGACAAACGCATTGTGCTTTTCAATCCCGGCTTCATCGGCATGGAAGCCGGCCAAGATAAGCTCGCCGCGCTGAGAAAAAAATATACCGCGAGAATTAAATTTCCGCCCATCGCCGAGATCGGCTTCTGCGGCATCGCCATCGGCGCGGCGATGGCCGGCTTGCGCCCGGTGGTCGATATCAGCACCGCGACATTTTCCTACGAAGCGATCCCGCAGATCGTCAACGAAGCCGCCATCGCCTATTCCAACTCCGGCGGCGTGACCAATGTGCCGGTGGTTTTTTATTTGAAGTTCGGCATCCGCGGCGGCGGCGGCGTACAACATTCCGGCAGCCCGCAGTCTTGGTACTGGAACACGCCGGGCTTGCAAGTCGTCATGCCGTCGACGCCCGCCGACGCCAAAGGATTGATGCGCACAGTGCTACTGCACAGCCAAGACCCGACGATCTTCTTCGGCCATGACCGGCTGCTCGATGACAAAGGATCGGTGCCCGATGGCATTTATGAAATCCCGCTGGGCAAAGCCGACGTAAAACGCGAAGGCAAAGACTTGACCATCATCGCTACCTCGATCCAAGTGCCGCGTGCGCTGGCCGCCGCGGAAATTCTATCGAAAGAAAATATCTCGGCGGAAGTCATCGACCCGCGCACTTTGCAGCCGTTGGATAAACCGGCGCTGCTCGCCTCGGTCAAGAAAACCGGCCGGGTGCTGATCACCGACGAAAGCCACGACAACTGCGGCGTCGCCGCCGGTCTCGCCGCGATCATCGCCGACGAAGGCTTCGCCAGCCTGCGCGCGCCGATCAAACGCGTCTCGATCCCGCCGGTGCCGGTGCCGTACGCAGTGCCGTTGGAAGATTATGTCACGCCGCTGGCGGGAAGGATTGCCGATGTTGCGCGCGCACTGATGAAAATTTGATGGATCGTATTCCCTGGGACCGCAAAATCCAGGAGCTGTGGCTTGCCGCACCTGGATGCGCTTGCGATCGGCGAAGATCGGACTCGCTTACCTACCGCTGTAAAGCTTGGCAATAAACCCTTCGCTTTCCAATTCCCCAATCAGGCTGCGGTCAATAAAGTCTTCGACTTTGAGTTGTCCAGCTTGAGGGATGGTGGCGGCGAGTTGCTTCAACGCCCCGCCCATCACTTTTGCGTCGGGCGCCGGAATTTTTTCATGGACATCTTTGTAGATTTCGAAAAGCCTATCCAAATTGCCCCGATCGGCCGTCTTCAAATACTTTTGCAACACGGTGACCGTCAACTCTTTGTCCGTTCGCGCTGCCTTGATGCCTTCGATCCAACTGCGCAGAAACCTTTTGAGGACATCTCGCTTGTTCTGAATATAAGATCGCGTCACGATGATGGTGCTGCCTGGATACAGAATCGGCAGCCGACTCACTTCGACGGCCAGATGGAAACCCAACTTTTCGGCTTGCAGCGCGGTATCGCCCGTGAGAATCGCACCATCCACCGCGCCCGCCTTGAGCGCACCCAAGCGCTCCGGCAAGCCGCCGGCTTGCAGGATGGCGACATCACGGTCCGGAGTTAGATTGAAATGACGCAGGACGTCGCGCAAAACCAAATCCGACAGAGAGCCGTAGCGGTCACTGCCGAGCTTCAGCCCCTTCAACTCTTCGGGCTTTTTGAGCGGCGCGCGGGTCACCACCACGTGCAGCAAGCGGTTCGACGTCACGCCGACACAGATTAACTCGGCCCCTCTCGCCCACGCCGTCAGCGGCGGCGCCGAACTCATGTTGGCGATCTCGATCTGGCCCGAAAGCAGCGCCGGCACGATCAAAGATCCCGACGAGATATATACCGGCTGAACTTCGAGACCATGCTTTTTGAAATAGCCAGCCTCAGCGGCGATCCACAGCGGCGAATAGGTCGGTGACAACGATGCAAAGGGAATCTTGAGATTTTGCGCTGCCGACGGCGCGACGGCGCCTAGGACAAAGATAATGGCGGCCAGGCTAAACCGAGCGTGCAACTTCAAGCGTTCATCTCAAGCGCCGACGGCGCTACGCTGTGCCGGCGTAAACTGAAGCTCATCCGCGCGCGCCACCGACACGTTAAAGTTATACGCGTGCGAGCGAAACTGCGCCAAAGCGAACGGCTGCGAATGGGGCGCGACACCGTGGATGCAGTCTTCCAGCACGGTGGCGTAGTAGTTGCGAATATGAAACCCGATCACCGCGTGATAAACGCAATTACTCGAGCCGATGCCGGTAACAACGATGCGATCGCGGCAGGGCTGGAGATCGAACTTTGCCAGTACCTCTTCCATCTGCGTCTTGTAAAAACAATCATGAGAAGTTTTCTGCACCACCGTTTCGTGCGACAACGGTTTTAGCTCCGGGACAAAATCGGCGCCATGGCTGCCCAGGATGAGCGCGTAGGGACGGCCGAAAACGGTAAACTCCGGATGATCTTTTGTGCGCACCGATTGGACGTGGATGATCTTACCATTAACCGCACGGAAACGATCGAGCATCACACGTATGTTGGCTATGACCGGCTTCACACCCGGCCCATGCCGCTCGCAGCCTTCGTTTTGCATGTCAACAATAACCAGACCGGTCGATTCTGGGTTGAGTTCGATCATCGTTTTGCCCTCCGTATGACAAGCTATTACATAGCAGCTTTCAATTTGTCAACGTAAGCTCGGAATCGATTTACCTGACAGCCAAATCGCCATCGCGGTATGGATGCAGCGAAATCCAGCCAAATAAATTTTGCCAACCAACGGGGGCGCCCTTGATCTCTCAGATTCGTCGCAGCTCCGCGATTCGCCAATTGTTCCGATGCCTCGCTCTCATCGTCATCACCAGCTTTTCGCTGGGAGATCTCTCGCACGCCAAGAGCGCGGGTGAAATTCTCGCCGAGTACAACCGCTTGCCCGATAAAGAACGCGAAAAGAAGATCCTTGATGGAGCCAAACGCGAAGCCAAGCTGGTCTACTACGGCACCACCGCCATCGACCACATCCAGCGCGTCTTTGCCGAGTTCAAAAAGAGATATCCATTTATGGAAGTCGCCGACTATCGCAGCGGCTCGGTCAACGTCTACAACAAGATCACCACCGAAGCGCGCGCCAAAAGATTCGACGTCGATGTCTTCGATCTGGAGCCGGGCGAAGTCTACGGCATAACCAAGACGGGACTGGTCGACCCTTATCTATCGCCCAGCCGCAAAGGCATCGCCGCCGATTTCATGGACAAGCAAGGCTACTGGACAACCTTCTACCACCTGACCGTGGCCCTGGGATACAACACCGAAAAGGTCAAAAAAGAGGAGGTGCCAAAAAGCTATGACGACCTACTCGATCCCAAGTGGAAGGGAAGAATGTCTCTTGACCAGACCGACTTTGCCCTGTTCGGCGCGATGCTGGAATATTGGGGACGCGAAAAAGGGGCGAACTATTTCCGCAAACTAGCCGACAACGATCCCTCCATGCGCCGAGGCAAAACCCTACAAGCGCAGATCCTCGGCGCCGGCGAGGTCCACGTAGCGCCCTGGCTCTACGGCTATCGCCCGCTGACGATGAAACGCGATGGCGCTCCCGTGGAGATAAACCTCCTACGACCCGTGCTTTCCGTGCCGACTTATCTGCTGTTGGCGAAGAACTCTTCCCGTCCTCACAGCGCGGCGCTGTTTCTCGACTGGGCGCTGGCGCGCGACGGCATCATGAAAACATTCGCGGAGGAGTTGGGCCGGGGCGTCCCGCGCACTGGCTACAAGGATATCTTCCCTGAGTTGAACGCGCCGCAGTATCTGGTCGTCGAGCCGAACAAGATCGGCCCGCGCTACGAGGAATATGAAAAGCTCTACTGCAATATCTTCAAGCACTGCTAGTGTCCCGACCCAGAGGTTCGTTAAACAACCATTGGAATCGTGAGTTGAAATGAACCCCCCTTTTGAAAGGGGGATGTCATTCTGACGCGAATCAAATCTGACAACTCGCTACGCCGCTTTGCGATCGTTCCACAGCGCCGTCAGGCGGGCGCGCTCATCTTTATCGAGATGGCTGAGCGCCTGATCGACGATATCCATGCCGACCATTTTATTCCACGCGCCGATCAAGCGCAGCGTCATCGGCCCCGGCGCGCCTTGGCCGATCTTGGCGCCGTTGACCGTGCGCACCGGCACGAAGGTCGGGCTGGTGCTGGCGAGAAACGCCTCCTGCGCCGTGTAGAGATCGTAGGGCGTGAAGTTGCCCTCGACGATCTCGATGCCCAGTTGCTTGGCCAGGCCGAAAACCGCCTCCTTGGTGATACCGCCGAGCACGTTGCGGTCCGACGGTGTGCACAATTTACCGTTGGCCACGAGGAAGAAATTATGGGCACTGGTTTCGCTCAGGTTCCCATCCATATCGAGCATCAGCGGGATCGCCCTCGGGTCCATCTGCTTGGCCTCGAAGGATGCCATATTGTGGTTCATCTTGTTGGTGATCTTGGCTTTGGACTCGAGGCATTCCGGCGGTACGCGGCGAGTTGAGGGAATGACGATGGGCGCGCCCTCGACGTAGAAGCTGGCGAATTCGGGAAAATTGACGATCACTGAGTAGACCGTCACGGTAGCGCCGCCGACCACGCGATTGCCTGTTGAAGAACGGACGCCGCGGCTCACCACCTGCCATAGGGCGAGGTCTTCATTGGCGCGCAACTGCGGCCTATTGCGATCGAGCACTTCCAAGGTAATTTTCTCCATCTCTTCGCGGGACATGCCACAGTCGATGCGCGTGTACTGCAGCGAGCGGAACAGCCGATCGGTGTGCTCGCGCAGGCGAAAGGGTTTTTGCCCGAACGTCCGCGTGACATCGTAGACGCCGTCGCCGGCGTTGAAACCACTATCCAAAACCGAAACCTTGGCTTGGCTTTCCGGCACAAAGGCACCATTCAAATAAACGATGCGTTCTTCCATCCCTGTGTCTCCCTCTAATTAACCACCATTAATCACTGTTCGATGTGAGTTTCTACAGCCGTTCCAACGACGCTGTCAAGTTCCGGCCATCTACTTGGCGAAAAAGATCTGGCGAAACTCGTTGCTCAAACTTTTCGCTTCCTCGGCGCTGGGATTGTCCATGATCACCATGTTGGGCGCGACTTTCTCCGCGCCGACTATCGGCGGTAGGACGCCCGGATAGAGCACGAACTCGCCGTCCTGGGCGATCATCCTCTGGCCGTCCGGCGACGCCGCGTATTCGATGTAGAGCCGCGCGGCATTGGGGCGCGCCGCCTTGGCGCCCAGGGCGAGATGATTGGGATCGGAAAGATATTTGTCGAGAGTGGAGTAAAACACCGGGCCTTTGTACTGCTTGACGAATTTGACATAGGCGATGCCGACATGAGCCTCGCCTTTGATGACCGCCGGTGTCACCGGCGCCAGCGACTCCACCAGCAGCGGCTGTTGCTTGGCGAGATTCTTGACGTAGTCGCGCCACTTTGCGCCCATGAGTTTTTCCAGATTCCAGAGAAATTTTGCCGTCGTGGTATGGCGCGAGGGGTCCGGCATGCTGATCTTGCCCTTCCACTTGGGCGCCAGCAGTTCCTCCAGCGATTTCGGCGCCTCGGCCGCTTTCACAAGATCGGTATTGTAAAGAATGCTGATCGGCAGCAGGCGCCAGGGCGTGATCAGCGCGTCTTTCTCTTTGAACTGTTCGGGGAATTTCTCCGATGAGGGAGGAATGTAGCGGGCAAACAGCCCTTCCGCTTTCATCAGCGCCATCACGTCCCAGCTCGACTCCACCACGTCGAAAGCCGGACGGCCAGCGCGCCACTCCGACTGCGCCCGCTCCGCCACCGCGGTGGACGAACCGCGCCAGTAGTCGACTTTGACATCGAATTTCTTCTCGAAGTTTTTGTGCAGCTCCTCCATCGCCTGCGGCACCACGGAACCGTACACCACCACCCTGGCCTCTTTTTTCGCCGCCGCGACATCCACCGGCTGTGCCGACCCATTCGTTGCCGTCATCGCTGCGGCCGCGGCGAGCAGGATCCAAATATTGAGGATCTTTGGCATTGTTCGACCTCCGTTCACTTCACACCATAGGTCGCAAACAGTTGATCAATATAGCCGGAATTCTCCAGCCGGCGCAGGATACTATCATCGACCAAGCTTTCAACTTTGATTTCGCCCAACTTGGGATTGCGCTGCTTCATCAGACGCTGAATATTGCGCAGCCCCTCCATCGAAGGGAAGGGCTTTTTGTCCATACCGAAAGCGATGTCGGTAAGACCTTCTTCCGCGTCGCGCTCGCTGACGCGCAGGCGGCGTTGCAATAGCTTGAGCATCGCCGGTTTATTGGACGGCCCAAGCGTAAAGGCGATGCTCTCCATCAGCGCGCGCATAAAACCGTCAAACAGCTGCGGATTCTTTTGCAAGTAGGGACCGCGCGCGACGATGCTTGTGCTAGTGATAGGCAAATTGGTTTTGTGAAATTCAGCGAGAATCGGATAGCCTTTCTCGCGCAGCCGTTTGGTGAACACGACGTCGAGCACCGTGGCGTCGATGCGGTTCAGTTCCAGCGCTTGGCTCAGCTCTCCTTGATCGCCGATCACGAGGAAACGAACGTCGTCCTTGTTGGCATCGATGCCAAGTTTTTCCAGCCCCAACACCCCGCCCATCCAGAGCGTACCGCCGATGCTGGTAACGCCGAAGCGCTTACCACGTAATTCTTCGGCGTTTTTGATCCCAGGCCGCGCCACCAACTCGTAGGTCACCCGATTGGTCAGCACTGCAAGGATCTTGAGATCGATGCCCCCTGCCGCGGCTCCGAGCACAGCTGTGCCGCCGGTGTAGCCGGCATTCATATCGCCCGAGGTCAGCGCCGCTACCAATGTCGGCGCACCGCGCACGAAAACCAGCTCAGCTTCGATGCCATTTTTCTTGAAGAAGCCAAACTCTTGGGCCACCCACAGCGGCGCCACCCGGGGGCTGATCGAGGCGTAGGCGACCACCATCTTGGTCGGCGCAGCCGCGCCGTAAACCGCGCTCTCGCGAGCAAGCCCCGCCAAAAACATCAGAACCAGGGCTCGAAGGTAAAGCATAAAATTTTCTCCTTTCGCGATGCTGAATGTCCGGCCGGCTTGCGATCCCGTGATCACGTGTGAGGGCCACCTTAGAAGAAGCCGCTGTTGTGCGTCAAGCGAATTCGCCTTGACAGTATTTTTACTTACTGATTATGCTGCGATGAATTTCGCGAATCGAGGTTTCATGAGAATTCTTATCGCGTTTGTGGTCCTTATGCTCGTGAGCTTCGCCAATGCCGATCAAGCTCATACTGCCGAGCCCAGGCCAGCTTGGCAAAGCGAGTGGGACAAATTAGTGAAAGCCGCCGAAACGGAAGGCGAAGTTGCGGTCTACGTGGTCGACTACCCGCGCTTCGCCGTCAGCCAGTTTCAGAAAGCATTTCCTAAAATCAAACTGAACCTGGTCGACGGTCCCAGCGGACCGACGCTCTCGTCGCGATTGATGGCCGAACGGCGCGCCGGAAAATATCTCGGCGATCTCTACATCGCCGGCCAAGGCACCCATGTTTCGGTGCTCTATCCCGCCAAGGCGTTGGCGCCCATGCCGCCGGCGATGATTCTTCCCGAAGTCAAAGACGAGTCGAAGTGGTTCAAGGCCAAACATCGCTTCGTCGATCCGGAAACCCTCCACTCGTTTGTCTTCCAAGGCCATCGCGGCCTTTACGTTTCCTACAACACCAACTTGGTCAAAGCCGATGAGATCAAATCCTGGACCGATCTGATCCAGCCCAAATGGAAAGGCAAACTCATCGGCTACGAACCTTCCGTCGCCGGCGTCGCTCGCAACGTGCTTTGGTACGTTTACAAAAATAAATTTCTCGGCCCCGAGTACATGAACAAACTCTACGGCGACATGGAGATCGCGATCGCCCGCGACCAGCGCCAGTTGGTCGACTGGCTGGTCACCGGCAAAGCCGCTCTGTGCATCGCCTGCGACGACGCCGACATCGGCGGCGCCAAGGAAAACAAGCTGCCGGTGGAGACGATCACGCACACGCTCAAAGAAGGCGACTACGTCGCGGCCGGCCAAGGCGCGATCAGTCTCCTCACGCCGGCGCCCCACCCAAGCGCGGCGCAAGTATTTCTCAACTGGTTTCTCTCGAGAGAAGGCCAAACGATCTATCAAGAGCAGTCGGTCAAGGCCGGCCAGCGCAACGCCAACTCCCGGCGCATGGACATCGCCAAGGATATCATCCGGCCAGAATATCGCCTCAAAGAAGGCGCGGAAGTTTTGGAGAACGGCCCCAACGTCGACCAAGAGACCGCCGAAGCGACTAAGTTGCTCAAAGAGATACTTGCGAAGCGGTCGAAGTAAAGGAAACTATCGGCAGAAGATAATAACTCACCACGAAGGCACGAAGGACACGAAGTAGGGGCAAGGCGTGCCTTCCCCTCTTTTCCCACCCTTCGTGCCCTTCGCATCTTCGTGGTGAAAAATAATCTATCAAGGATAACGACATGCTTTCCCGCGAAGAAAATGAACTGCTCACACGCATCGAACCCGGGACGCCCATGGGCGATCTGTTTCGGCGCTACTGGATTCCCGCGCTGCTGTCTGAAGAAATTCCCGCCGCCGATTGTCCGCCGGTGCGCGTGCGGCTGCTCGGCGAAGATCTCGTCGCCTTTCGCGCCAGCGACGGCAAGATCGGGCTGCTCGCCGAGCACTGCGCCCACCGCGGCACCTCGTTATTTTTCGGCCGCAACGAAGCGTGCGGCCTGCGCTGCATTTACCACGGCTGGAAATATGACATCGAAGGCAACGTGCTGGAGACGCCGGCGGAGCCGGCCGGCAGTCAGTTAAAAAATAAAGTGCGTCACCCGGCCTACCCTTGCGCCGAAGCGGGCGGCATCGTCTTCACCTACATGGGACCGAAAGAAAAAATTCCTCTCTGCCCCGCGTATCCCTGGCTCGGCGTGCCGCAAGATCAGATTTATATCGCCAAGAGCTCGCTTGAATGTAATTATCTTCAAGGCCTCGAAGGCGACTGCGACTCGGCGCACCTGAATTTCCTGCATAGAATTTTCAAACCCGACGCGCGCCGGGAATTTCTCAGCCTCGCCACCCAAGCCCCCGACTTCGAGTTCGACGAAATGGATTTTGGTCTAAGAGCCGCGGCGATCAGAAAAATGGCCGGCGGCGCCTCCTATGCGCGAATCTCCCACTTCGTCATGCCTTTCATCGGCGCCGTGCCGGTGGGTTCCATGGTCGACGGCAAACTCGACGGCTTCAAAGCCGTCTACCAAGTTCCCGCCGACGACCACAGCACCTGGCGTTACGATTTCTTTTTCAAATGGTCGCGCCCCTTCGGCACGGACGATTCCTCCAAGCGCGACTTCGTCGATGCGAACTTTAAAAAACTACGCAACCAGCGCAACAATTATTTACAGGACCGCGAACGGCAGAAGATGGTCAACTTTACGGGCATCACGGAATTTTTGAATCAGGACGCCTGCGCCACCGAGAGCATGGGCGAGATCGTCGACCGCAGCGTCGAGCACCTGGGCGCCACCGACGCTTTCATTATCCAGGTGCGCCGCTGCTTACTGCGCGCCGTAAAGGATTTTCAAGCCGGCAAGCGGCCACCGGGGTTGATCTTCGACCCGGAGCAAAACAACTTCGCCCATCTGCGCTGCGAAGCCGCGCAATTGCCGACCAACGTCTCGTGGCGTTCGCTCTACGAGGACGGCAAGAGATAAATTTTTTAAGGAGAGAGTGAATGAAAAAACTTGTCATAGATTTCCTAGCCATCGTCTTTGCCGCGCTTAGCGTTGGAACGGCGTCGGCGCAAGAAAATTTCTTCGCCGGCAAAACCATTCGCGTCGTCGTCGGCTTTTCCGCTGGCGGCGGTTTCGATACCTACTCGCGAACCATCGCCCGCCACATGGGCAAACATGTGCCGGGTCATCCGACTGTCGTCGTTGAAAATATGACCGGCGCGGGCAGCATCGTCGCTGCCAATCATCTCTATCGTGTCGCCAAGCCGGACGGTCTCACCATCGGCAACTTTCACGGCTTTCAGGTCTTGAACGCGGTCCTGGGGGCCAAAGGCATCGAGTTCGATCCGCGTAAGTTCGAATGGCTCGGCGTACCGGTAAAAGATACCGGCGCCTGCGCTTTGACTAAAGCAAGCGGGATCACCAGCATCGATCAATGGCGTCGCGCCGGCACACCGGTGAAGCTCGGCGGTGTCGGCCCGGGCGACGCTTCCTACGGAATGGCGCGAGTTCTGAAAGAAGTGCTCGGACTGCCGGTGCAGCCGATCCCCGGATACAAGGGGACCGCGGAAATCAAGCTCGCGTCGGAGAGCGGCGAGCTCGCCGGCGGCTGCTGGCAGTGGGAGTCGATCAAAGTCATGTGGCGCGCGGGACTGGACGCCGGCGATGTGAGTATGGCGATCCAGCTCGTCGCCAAATCCCACCCGGAGCTGACCAAAGTCCCGTTGGCATCGAGCTTGGCGAAAGACGAAGAATCACGCTTGCTCCTTCAAGCCGCCGTGTACGACCCCAACTCGATCACCCGCCCTTACTCGCTGCCGCCCAACGTTCCGAAGGCGCGCGTGAAGCTTCTGCAAAAGGCATTCGCCGACACGATGAAAGATCCCGATTTCCTCGCCGACGCAAAGAGAACGCGACTCGATCTGGATCCGGTAACCGGCGATGAAGTGGAAAAAACCGTAGACCGATTCTACAAACTGCCGCCAGCTCTGCTGGCTAGACTGAAAGAGGTTCTCAAGTAAGCGCAGACTCTTTGCACCCAACTTCGAATGAGCCGGCCATACACCTCTTTGTTGTCCAAGCTGATCTCATCGTCGCCGTCTTTGGGAAGCTCGGGGCCTTCGAGGAGATTCTGCCAATCTGATTTACCACAGAGACACGGAATTCGCTCGGCGGCATTAATTCGAATCCAAAGACGGCACTGGAACTTAGAACGCCCCTTCCTTCTCTAACTTCCTGACGATCCGATCGTCGATCAGATCCTCCGCCTTCAAACCCTTAAACTTCTCGTTGGTCGTGCCGAGCACGCGGATGCTATTACGAATACCGTCGACGGTGGGATAAATCCGCTTGGTGTAGAGTCGGCGCATGAACTCGTAACCTTCGATGGCATCATCAGTCTTGGGCAAACGCAGCCACTGGGCCAAGCTCCGCAGCACGGCATTCTTATTCGCAGGTTCCTGAATGAAAGAAATCGCGTCGAGCATCGCCCGCTGCACGTTCTCAACTACTTCGGGATGCTGGTTGAGAAAACTCTTGCGCGTGAACAGCGCGCTGTCTTGAAACGGAATATTGAGATCGGCGAGATCGGCGAGGATCGGATAGCCGTCGCGCTTCAACTGAGCCGCGAAGGTGTAACCTAAAATGGAACCCGCGATCACGCCGTTGGCGATCGACTGGGCGCGCACGCCGGTGTTGCCGATGATGCGAAACGAAATATTATCGCGCTTGGGATCGAGGCCCCAATGATCGAAAGCCAACATGGTGAACATCCAGTTGCCACCGCCGAGACTGGCGACGCCGATAGACTTGCCCCTAAGATCGCCCGGCGATTTGATCTCTTTACCGACCGCGAAGGCGCCGATCAGTTTGTTGATGAAGCCGGCGACAAACACGCCGTCGAGGCCATTCACCACCGCGCCCAAACTCGTACCCGACGTCGTGCCGAAGTAAAACTGCGACTCTCCCGCGCTCAACGCCGAAAAAGCGATCGGTGCATTGGGCATCAGCACGAGCTGCACGTCGAGGTTGCGCTTGCGAAAGAATCCTTGGTTCTGCGCGACGATTAAAATCCCTTCGCGCTCGCTAAAACTCGCCGGCGTGATCACGACTTTCGCCGGCGCATTGGCCGCAGCGCAATAGTTGGCAGCGCTGCTAAGCGACAAAATCGCCAAACCGATTACCAGTATATTTTTCATCTTTTTCTATCGCTTCCTAACACCGCAAAGAAAATCCCCCTCGATCCCCCTTTTTCAAAGGGGGAAGAAGAGTCAATTCCCCTCTTTCGCAAAGAGGCGCGAGGGGTGATTTTTTTCCGAACCTCACATCTGCTGTTTGCGCCCGATCTCGCGCAACAACTTCTCCCAGCGCTCCGCGGCTTTGTCGTACTGAGCCGTCGACATACCGGCTTCCGGATACCAAAGTTTGTAGCTCACCGGCTTGAACACGCTGCCGTATTCCAAATCGCCGAGAATTTTCGCGGCTTCGGGACCGAGGAGAAAGTCGGTTAGCAAGACCGCGGCAAAAGAATGCGGTGCTTGCGCGACCAGCGAAACACCGCCGGCGTTGGTCGGCACCACCTCCATCGCCGCCCAGTCGATCGGCGCGCCTTTCGCCTTCGCTTCCAGCGCATGATCGCGGAAGATCGTCGGCGACAACGCGACTTCACCAGACATGACCAAATCCGCCATCGCCCGGCCGGAGACGTTGTGTAAAGCGATGTCTTGCACGCGCAATTTCTTGACGAACTCTTCGCCTTTGATCTTGAGAATCGCCCCCAGCGTGCGCGTGCCGGTCTCGTTGGAAACGAAACCGATTTTGCCTTTTAGCTCCGGCTTCAAAAGATCGCCGTAATTTTTCGGCACCGCCGATGCGGGAATTAAATTCGTGTTGTAACCGACACCCATGTAAGTCTCGCGGTCGATGCCCCAATAGACCAAACCTTTGCCGGCGCTCTCTTTTGCGTGCGCCGGATATTTGGCCAAATGAACCGAGGTGTAAGGAATCAGCAATTTATTCTCGCGCAAGTAGCGCAGCGTCGGCAAGGTGGTCTCGATCACGTCGGCGATGATCTGCTTTGCCTGCGCCTCGGCGGTCACTTTGGTCATGATATCGGTACTGGTGCCGCGGTACGGTTCGATCTTGATGCCGTATTTTTTCTCGAAGCCCGAAGCCAAATCTTTGTACGAGCTCCCGGCCAGCGAAGTGTACCAAGTCACTTTGCCCTCGCCCTTGGCGCCGGCGATCAAACGTTGCTCGCGGTCCGTGCCGGTGTAGGCGGCGAGCTCGGCAAGCGTCATTGGCTTCTTGGTCTGCGCATCGGCAATGCCGAGTCCCAAGAACAAAAAGACCGCCGAGATAACTCCGACCTCCCCCTTTGAAAAAGGGGGAACGAGGGGGATTTGAATTTTGTGCACAAAAGAAAATCCCCCCATGCCCCCCTTTTTCAAAGGGGGGATAAATCGACGGAGCGATGCGCGCAAGGCACTGAAATATTGATTCATCAATCTCGCGCCTGAAAGTTTTACCAGCATACCAACCTCCCTCACTCGCCACGCTGGATCGTCAGCGAGAAATCGCCCTTGCGAATGTAAACGTGGCCCAGTTTCTTCTTGCTTATCTCTTCGACCAAACGCACCAGCGGTTTGCGCGCGTCCAAATATTCCTTGCGCGGCGGCGCGAGCTTCAACGCGTCGACGAACTCCGGCCCGGCGTAGAAGCGCAATAGCAATTCTTCGTCAGAAAGATGTGGCCCGCCATATTGCTTGCGCACTTCCGCGAGCGTCGGCTCGGGATGCACAATCTTCTCGATCTCACGCGCGCGCGGCCGGTTGAGAATCTTCGCTTTCGCCGCCCCGTCCATGTTGTCGCTGCCTTCCGTCCCCCACAAACCGAGCGCGTATTGAATCACCTGATCGGTTACTTCTTTATAGCGCTCGCCGACGATCACGTTGATCGCCGCCTGGCTGCCAACGAACTGCGCGAACGGCGTCACCATGATCGGATAGCCAAGCTCGGCGCGCACCTGCGCCGTCTCTTCGAGCACTTCCTGGAGCTTGTCCTCTTTGCCCATAACTTTTAGTTGATGGCGCAAGTTGGAAATCATCCCGCCCGGCACTTGGTGCGCGTACCAGTTCTGGTCGTATTCGCGCGGCGCGCCGATGGGCAATCCCTCTTCCTGCGCGATGCGCGAAAAATGCGCGCTCACCGGCGGCAGCGCATCGAGATTGACCGACGGCTGAAATCCGAGCGCGCGCAAATTGCTCGCGACGTTGAATACCGAAGGCTGAGACGAACCGTTGGCCAACGGCGGGATCGCCGTGTGGACGATGCGAATGCCTTCCTTCACCGCTTCGAGCAGATTGAACGGCGCCAGGCCATTATTGCAGTGCGCATGAAACTCCAGCGGAATATCGCCCGTGCTTTGCTTGATCAGCCGAACCAACGTCCGCGTGCGCTCCGGCGTGAGCATGCCGCCGACATCTTTGAAGCAGATGCGATACGGCTTGATCGCCGCCGCGTCGCGCGCCTTCTGCGCGTAGTACGCGTCGGTATGGCGCGGCGAGATCGAGTAAATCAAATTCACCACCGATTCCATGCCGAGCTTGCGCAGCTCCGCTGCTTCTTTGCCCAGCGCGACGAAGTCGTTCCAGTAATTCGACGTGCGCGTCAGATCGATGCCATACTTGGCGACGGTTTGAATCACCAGCCGGCGGATGCAGTCGGGAATCCATTCGAAGCCGCTGTGCAGCCCGCCGTGATAGCGTAAGCGGGTCTTCTTGATCTCCTTAGTGCCGAGCCGCAGCCAATCCCACGGATCTTCCTTGTGCTCGCGAACAAATTTCTTGAAGCGCAGACTCAAAAAGAATTCCATCGAGTCGAATCCGGCCTCATCCAAATGACGCAGCGCCGGCAGCATCATCCCGGTCGTCATGCCATAAGCCCAGAGACTGATATCGCCATCGCGCAAAGTAGTATCGACGATCCGAACTTCGTCCATCCGTTCCTCCAGCAACAAAATAGCAAACGCTAATCAATCCTTAGCGCGAATCCGTGAAACGAGGCAAGCTGCTCGTGTACGTATGAGGTGATACAATCGCTTAAGTGAATTGATCTCGATCTTGCCAGCAGCCTTTGCGGATATTAATATCGGCAAACAGAGTTCCATATATTATTGGTTCGGCTAGTATGGCGCGGCGTGCTATGGTGGAATTGGGTGAGGATTGATTATGCCGATTCTATCCATGTTTTACGGCGTCGTGGTGCGGATGTATTTCTTCGACGACAAGCAGCACCATGTCCCCCATGTTCATGCCGAGTATTCCGGCCGTGAGGCCGTGTTTTCAATTGTGAGCGGAGAGTTGCTAGCCGGTGAACTGCCCTCCGGGAAAGCAAGGCTAGTGCAAGCGTGGATCGAAATCCACGGTGTCGAGCTGCAAGCCGCATGGGAGTTGGCCGTCAACGGCGAAGAGGTGTTTAGAATCGACCCACTGAAGTAGGAGGATCAATGAATCCACACGTCAAATATGTCCGTCCTTTGGACGACTACGAATTAGAGGTCTCGTTCGAGAACGGCGAATCGCGGAGATTCGACGTGAAACCTTATCTCGGACGCGGAATTTTCGTGCGTCTCCGCGACCTCACACTCTTTCGCGGGGTTAGGGTCATTGCGGGTTCTATCGAGTGGCCCGGAGGGCTCGATCTGAGCTATGACACACTCTACGTCGACGGCCAGCCGAATATTGCACCGGCACTGAAAGCCGAACAAGGCCATGCACCCGACGACTAGAAAAAGCGCGCGCGGGTGATGGCCGAGCCGTTCAACTCAAAACAATCTCTCTGATCTTTCCAACGGTATAGAACTAATTAATCGCATCATTTTTTTCTGTCATCGCAGGCGACGAACTAAGCCGAAGACAACGGCCTACAGATCGCTTTCTTAGAAGAAACTTTTGAGAGCCTCCAAACCGGCTCGCATCATCCCTCATCCCTCATCCTTCCGCCTTCATCCCTTTCCCCAACTTCTCCTTGACAGCTTCGCGCGCCCGGCAATATGATCCGGCCAATCTCAGGAGGCGCTCAATGTTCAAACTTATCGTCGCAATCGCCGTCGCTCTAACATTCTCGCCAGCGAATCCCGTTGCCGCGCAGCCAATCAAGATGACTATCGGTCAGACTGGGGTCAATCCCGGCACTGGGCCGCTGCTCATTGCGCAGAAAGAAAACCTCTTCGCCAAGCATGGCCTCGAAGTGAAGATCATCGAGACGCAGACTACCGCCGCGGTGCAAGCGATGCTCGGCGGCAGCATGCAGTTGACCATGGGCGCTGGTGCGGCGTTTACCACGGCGACCTTGGAGGGCGCGCCAGCGTTCGTCAACATCGCTTCGTGGATGAACGTCTTTCCTTACTACTTGGTCGCGCGCAAAGAGTTCGCTAAAGTCGCCGACCTCAAAGGCAAGACCGGCCAAGTCGGCGGGCCGTTCGGCGCGGCGCCCGATGTCGCCATGCGCTTCGGTTTATCTAAACTCGGTATCGACCCGGAAAAAGATGTGAAGTTCGTGCAGATGGCGCGGCCCGATTGGCCCAACGTCATCGCGCAGTTGGAAAAAGGCGACGTGCAGTTCTCGGTCTTGCCACCGCCCTTCGACCGCATCGGCGAAGCGCACGGCATTCGCAAACTCTACGCGCTGCCGGATTTAGGAATTCAATGGCAGCAAAACGGCGAGTGGGTCTTGAAATCCTATCTCGCCAGCAATCGCGAAACGATCGTGCGCGTCGAGCGTGCGCTGGCCGACGCGATGAAGTTCTATTTCACCAATAAGGAGAAAACCATCGGTTATCTCGTCGACTTCCTCGGTACCAGCCGTGAGGACACGGAATATTCTTACAACGCCTACGCCAATTGGGCCGATAAAAATCCCCGGCCGAAACTGGAAGCGATGAAAAACACGCTCCAAGCGATCAGCCGGTCGACGCCAGCGGCGCTGAAGGCGGATCCGGCGGCGTTCATCGATACCGGGATTATCGATCAATTACTCAAAGAAGGATTTTTCAAATTCTAACCAGACGAAAGTCGCGAATGGCGGTAGCGCCGGAAAATTTATTTCTTGTATAACTTGTCGATATAGCCGCTGTCGTCGAGCTCTTTGATGAAACGTAGATCGACGAAGTCTTCCGCCTTCGCGCTCTTGGCTTTCGGGTCGCTCGCCATGATCGTCTTCAATCCCTCCAGCGTCGGATACTGCTTGGCCGGTAGTTTATGCTCGGCGATGGCGCCGTCGTAGGTTCGTTCGAGCAACTGTTTGTCGGAAATCGCTAAAGTCTTGGCCAGCACTTTGATCGAGGTCTCGCGGTCGGTCTTGAAGCGGTGCACGGCTTCCACATGAGCTTTGATGTAGCGGCGGACGACATCGGTTCGCTCGCGAATGAACTTCCGCGTCGTCGCCACGCCGGTGGCTTGGTACGGCAGGCCGAGGGCGGAGATGTCGGCGAGCAGATTGAAGCCGCGCATCTGCGCTTGATACATCGCCGGCGGTGCCAGTACGGTGGCCTGCACGCGCTTGATTTCCATGGCAGCCAGCCGTTCAGTGAGCGAGCCGACTTGCAGGATCGCCACGTCTTTGACTGGAGTTAAACCGAGCCGCTGCAAGGCGTAGCGGACGATGAAATCGGACGCCCCACCGAAGCGGCTGATCGCCACCGCACCGCCCCGGAGCTGCTCCGCTGTCTTGATCTCCGGGCGGCTGAGCAACCAGTAATCGAGCGTCACATT